>JACQEE010000041.1 GCA_016200725.1 Chloroflexota bacterium | reverse complement strand
GGATAGCCGGCCATTCATGCGGGCGAATACGGAGACGCACGCGGAGCGCACCGGCGTTGTAGGTGATGCGCGCGTCACCGTGCGCGTCGCTGCGGGCGAGCCGCTCAAGGACACCGACTACCAGTTGGCGGAGGTGTCTCGCAACGAGCGGCACGACGCTGCGCCGACGATTGAGGCGGTGACTAAGTTCATCGAGGAGCGCTGGCCGACGCTGTCCCTGCGTACGTCGCAAGCGCAGGGCGAGGTGCGCCCAGCGCCGAAGAAGCGCCCCGTGAAGGTGGAGGTCATCGAGGAGCGAAAGACGACGGCGATTGCCAAAGCGCCTCCGCCGCGAGAGAAACCAGCCCCCGAGAAGAAGGCTGCGAAGGCCGAACGGAAAACAAATGATGGCGAAGACGAGGAAGAAGACGACGAGTAGGTGAGGTGTGACACATCGCCGAGGAATTGGTAGGCTGTCGCGCGTCGGAAAGTGTTGTGAGGTGAGCAATGGCTGAATGGCAGGACAAGAAGGCCACCATCGGGAAGATGCGGCTGCACTACCTGGATTGGGGTACGAAGGGCAAGCCCACGATGCTGCTGCTGCATGGCGGCGGGCAGTCGGCGCACTCATGGGACGAGTTCTCGCGGGCGATGCGGCGCGACTACCATGTGATCGCCCTCGACCAGCGCGGCCACGGCGACTCCGCGTGGTCGAAGAACGGGACATACACGCTCGCCGCGCACCAGCAGGACATCCACGGCTTCGTCACCAAGTTGAACCTGCGCAACATTACGCTCATCGGCCTCTCGATGGGCGGACGCAACTCGTACGTCTACGCCTCGAAGCATCCCGAGCGTATCAAGCGGCTGGTGATCGTCGACGTGGCGCCGGACATCTTGAAGAAGGGCGGTCGCAACATCCAGCGATTCACCAGCAAGGCCGACATCCTGCCGTCGCTCGAAGCCTTCGTCGAGCGCGCGCACAAGTTCAACCCGCGCCGCCCGCTCGAGCAGCTGCGCGAGCGCCTATCGCATCACCTGCGCAAGGTGCCCGACGGCCGCTGGACGTGGAAGTACGACACGCGCTTCCGCGGCAGCGAGACGAAGAGCATGCGGAAGAAAGAAAACCTCTGGCCGGCGGTGCGCCGCATCAAGGCGCCTACGCTCATCGTGCGCGGCGAAGTGAGTGACATCCTCTCGCCGTCGCAGGCACGAAGGCTGCAGAAGGCCATCAAGGGGAGCCACCTCGTCGAGATCGCCAACGCGGGGCACACGGTGAACGGCGACAACCCGCAAGCCTTCACGGCGGCGGTGCAGTCGTTCCTCATGGCGACCGACAAGAACCTGATGCCGGCGCAGGGCCAGCCCGGTGTGCGCTGGCTCGACGGCTTCGACGGCCTGGGGTAGATCGCAGTCGTCAAGCGGCGCGCCGGAGCAACTTGCGCGTTTCGATGGCTTGCGGCGGGACGATGGTGATGTCGTGCGCCAGGTGGAGCCAGCCGAGCGCGCGTATCACCTGACCCGAGAGGTCTGGCTGCTTCCAGGTCAAGCCGTGGAGCGCGCTCTTGGGGAACGCATGGTGATTGTTGTGCCAGCCCTCGCCCATCGCGAAGATGCCGACGATCCAGTTGTTGCGGCTCAAATCGCGTCCCGTTTCGAAGGGGCGTCGTCCGAACATGTGGCAGATAGAGTTGACGCTCCAGGTGACGTGGTGAATGAGGAACACGCGCACGAGGCTGCCCCATAGGAAGCCCTCCCATCCCCCGATGAAGTAGGGGATGAGCAGGCCGAGCAGGGCCCACCAGAACGAGGTGCGGCTGACCCACATCGTCACCTTGTCATTTAGCAGCGTGCGCGCGTACTTCTCGGGCTCGGCCCGCCGCGTGGTGAACAGCCAGCCGACGTGCGCGTGCCAGAAGCCGTGTATCGGTGAATGCGGGTCGTCCTCGGTGTCGGAGAGGACGTGGTGCTTCGAGTGGATCGCCGCCCAGGAGACTGGCGCGCCCTGCACGGCCATGCAGCCGAAGATCAGGATGAGCCCCTTCACGATCGGTGGCGCGTCGAAAGCCGAGTGCGTCGCCATGCGGTGGAAGCCGACGGTGATGCCCAGGCCGGTCGCGAAGAAGAACGAGACGAAAAGCGCGAAAGTGGTCCAACTCATCATCGAGCCCCAGAGCGAGGCTAAGGCGTACATGGTGGCGCCGAATGGCACGGCGACGACGATCAGGATCGCGAGTTGGTTCAGGCGCTTAAGGGTGGGCGACGCATCGCCATCGGCGGCGTTGGCGATGCCGCCCTTCAAGATCTCGAGCAAGTGGCGCTCCTAGGGAAGTCCTGTCAGCAATTATACGTGAAGCGTTACGGCATGCACAGGTTAGACCTTGCGGATGAGCATCACGCCGTCGCGGATGGTGAGGATGACGTTCTGCACGCGCTCGTCTTTCCGCACGTGGTCATTGAACGCGGCGATAGCCTTGTCGCTCTCGTCCTTGGGATCGAGCACGCGACCGCTCCACAGCACATTGTCCACGGCGATGATGCCCTTCGTCGAGAGGAGCGGCAGCGTCGCCTCGTAGTAGTTGAGGTAGTTCGTCTTGTCGGCATCGATGAAGACCAGATCGAAAGGGCCCTTCAGCGTCTTGATGGTCTCCAGCGCCGGGCCGAGGCGCACCTCGATTTTGTGGCCGTGCGGGCTGCGTTTGAAGTAGCGCTCGGCGAAGGCCTTCGCCTCCGGGTTGACGTCGCAGGTGATCAACTTGCCGTCCGGCGGCAGCGCCGCCGCCATCATCTGCGCGCTGAAGCCGGTGAACATGCCGATCTCGAGGATGCGTTTCGCGCCGCCGAGCCAGACCAGGAATTGGAGCAGCGTCCCCTCGAGTTGGCCGGAGAGCATCTGCGGGGCCTGCATCTTCTTGTACGTCTCGTCGGTGAGCTCCTGGAGCAGCGGCGAGACGGGCGTGGTGTGCTTCGCCGCGTAGTCTTCGATGGGCTGGGGAACGATGAACGCCATGGGAAAACCTCCGATTGTGCCGATTGCGAGCCGGGTCGCTTGTCAGCGTATCAGGTCAGGCGTCGGGATCGGCTTCGCGCGTGGACCACGTCACGATCTTACGGTCGAACAGGTCTTTCATCTGCTTCTCGCTGTAGCCGATTTCTCCGAGTAACTCTTGCGTGTGCTCGCCGACGAAGATGGTGGGGCCGAGTTTGGGCTTGCACTCCGAGAGCGTGACGGCGGGGCCATAGCGGTGGTACTTGTTGAGCGATGGATGCGAGGTCTGGGCCCACATGCCGGTCTCGCGCATTTCCTTGCTGGCGACCGCGAAGGCAGCCTGGCCTCCACTCGCGGCCTCTGCGCAGGCGACGCCGTGCTCGGCGAGGAAGGTCTCCCACTCGCTGGCGCGCCGCGTCTTGAAGATGGGCTCGAGCACCGCGGCGAGAGCGCTGTCATTGGTAAGACGAGCCTGCTCCGTGGCGAAGCGGCTGTCCTTCGCGAGCGCGGGCTTGCCTATGGCTTCGCACAGGTCGCGCCACTCCTGCTCGCTATAACAAGCGAGGAAGACCCACCCCGCGGCGGCGCGGTAGAAGCGCCAGAGGGCGTGGAGGCCATCGAGACGGCCATCGGGCAGGCGGCGCGGCGGCTTGCCGGCGTACTGGATGTAGTCATCGGCCTCGGC
>JACQEE010000262.1 GCA_016200725.1 Chloroflexota bacterium | reverse complement strand
GCAGGCTCCAGAGAGGTCTCGACGGCGCAGACCGAGTTGAGGAAGTTCGGCTGCTCGGTCATGCCCACCGGCAGGGTCTCGTAGATCGCCGAGACGCTCAGCACCTCGACGCGCTCGCGCAGCAACTCCACCGCGCGCTCGATATTGCGCTGCCGGTTGCCGAGATTCGCGCCAAGGCCAAGGTAGACGGTTGCCATGCGTCAGGTGCCTGTCTACTTCACATCGTGCAACTTGCGGTCGGGATACTTGGCCTGGACCATGCGGCGCATGCCTTCCTTCCAGCCAACCTTCGTATGACCGAGCACCTCGTGCATGTGCGTCGTGTCGGGCCACAGGCCGGTGTAGGCTTCAGTCGAGTACTTGATCTTCGGCTTCAAGCCGAGCAGTTTCCCCATATACGCCATGTAATCTTCCGCGCTCACCGTCTCGCTGCCGGACCAGTTGACGACCTCAGGGGGGCACTTCGCCACTTCGAGCGCCTTGATGCCGTGGTGGATGTAGTCGTCCTCGTAGATCGGGTTGTAATTGTTGGGTTTGTCCGGATGCAGCACGATCTCCTTACCTTGCACCATACGATCGAGGCGGTCGGCGGGAGCGCCGCCCTCGGGACCGTAAGTTGAGCAGATGCGGATAATCGTAACGGGAATCCGGTACTGGCGCGAGAGCCACGTGCAGACTTCCTCGCCCGCGATCTTGGAGAAGGCGTAGAGATTGCTGTTGTGGATGCCCGGGGGGTCGCTTTCCTTGATAGCCCGGTGACCCTGGTACTGATAGACCGAACCCGTTGAGCAGTAGAGAAATCCCTTGGCGTGGCGGCAGTGGTAGAGCAGCCGCCCGGTCGCCTGGGCGTTCGTCTCGGCGAAGTATCCCCACCCGAGTTTGGCGTCCTTCTGACTCAGCGCCGCAGCGGCATGAAAGACATACGTGAAGTCGGCGGGGAGGGAATCAAAGGAGTCGCGGGAGACATCGAGTTTCACGGGCCTGATGCCAGCCTTGGTCAGCTTGTCGCGATCGGCAGGGTTGCTGAAGCGCGCGGCACCCCAGACTTCATTGTTCTTGGCCAGTTCGCGAGCGATGGGGAAGGCGACGCGTCCGGCAGCACCCGTCACCAGAATCTTTTCACGGGACAACATGAGAGGCCTCCTCGAAGCGATGAATGAACGAGCAGATGGTAGCGCGTGACGCTTCTCTAGGCCAGAGGCGAGACGAAGAGAGCGAGTGCCTAGAGGTGGCCCTTCACCGTGCTATGGCCGTTAGTGGCCGTGCACATATGCCCCTCGGCATCGATTGACTGGTGGCAGATCTCGCAGATCGGCCTGCCGCCCGCTGCGGCATCCAGCGCCTCTTGCGCCATGCGCTGCGCCTGTTCGAGCGGACTCCACCAGACGACCGTGGCGCGGTCGATTTTCGCATCATCGGCAGTGGAGGCCAGGATCCCGAGACGCGCTGTCTGGTCGTCGTAGGTGAGACCGAGTCCCGCGGCCTTGAACTCGTACGTCGGCTTGCTCGCAGGCGCGATAGGGACCGCTGCGGGCGAAGCCGCCTGTTTGCTCTTCTGCTTGGCGATCTCCTCGATCGCTCCCCTGATCGAGAGCGCGAGGGCCGACAATTGCTGCTTCTCCATCCAGATGGTGGCGAGACCGCGCTCGCTCTGCACGATAAGGCGGAATGTTCGCTTGCCGTGCGTGCCCAGCGCCTCGGCCTTCATGAGCACAGCGACGCCTAGATCGTGACGCGCGACGGACATGACTAGGAGCCTCTCTGCTTTTCCGGGGCCAGTTCGGGGGCGGAGACCGACCGGGTCTCGAACCGCCGTGCTGCCCATTCAGCGCATCGACCCACATGCCGTTCAGACGCGCGACGCCCGCGCCGACCGCCGCGACGACGTTGAGGAGCGCTAGCTGCTGAGCGGGTCGCCTCACGGACACCATCTCGTTCGCCATCGCCCCGTAGGCACTGGAAAACATGCCGATCGCGGCGCCAACCAGCGCGCCGATGGCGATGACGCCGATAAGGCTGCTCGCCGCCAGGAGCAACAAGGTGCCCGTTGCTCCGATACACCCGGCGAGCACCATCACCGGCTTGCGCCCGATGCGGTCCGTCAGGTTGCCGGCAGGATAGGCGACCACCAACCCAGCGAGGCCGGCGGCGGCGATAACCTGCCAGACATGGCTCGCAGGATTCGCGAGGCCCACCACATCGCGCAGGTAGAAGAGCAGGAACGTCGTGAGCGAGGTTGCGCCGATGGCCACGAAGAAGAGCGCCACGAGCAGCCACTTGAAGTCCGGGTGGGTCTTCGCAGACGCCTCGTCGTCACGCTCGTAAACGACAGCCGTCATCGAGGCTTGGGCTGCCGTTCGCGCTGTGACCAGACCGGCGACGAGCAACACCAGCGCCAGCAGGCCGCACGCCGCGAAGAGCCATCCCTCATCCCCGCCACTCGAATAGCGACCGATCAGCACGCTCACCACGCCCGCGATCG
>JACQEE010000261.1 GCA_016200725.1 Chloroflexota bacterium | reverse complement strand
TCGCCGAGCGAACCGGGCCGCGTCAATTTCGTTGTTACGAATAATGGTTGCGCGCAGTCCCGGAGACTCGGGATGCTGGAGCATCTGATGGTAGTCTTGGAGCACCGTTGCTGGCTTCTCTGTGTCGCGTTTGTACCATTCCCAGATACCCATCAGCCGATCGGGGTGCCAAGCACGTTCGCCGATCCTGGTCGCATCTCGCCGCGCCGTCCGCTGGATTAGGTAATTCATCAGATCATTACTGTCTTCGGCACCACGATCTGAATCACCTCGCCGACGGAGCTCGGCCACCGCCTCTAGTCCCTGCACGATCTGAACCATGAAGAACTGATACGTATCCCACGGTTCCTTGAAACCATCGCAGAGCCTATCGATATAGCTCACGGGCAACGGTTCGTGGCGCGGAAAGAGCGGACGGGCGGCAGGCACCGCGTTTCGGAATCGACCGATGTAGTGCACGATCTCCGACGCGTCCTCACCTGCGCAAAGAAGGCCCGCACGAGGTATCTCTGTGACGGGCTCATGAGTACGCCGGTACTCGAATTCGAAGAATTGCCAGAGCACCGCCCGCGCGCGCTTGGAGTAGGTTGACTCCAATACCACCCTATCCTCGCCGCGCCGAAGGCTATCGCTGAGCCACAGCCAATACCCCTTTTTCGACCCCCAGAGAATGCCCTCGGCGTTAGCCGCCCAATTCGTAAGACGGCGCTCAGCGATGGAATAACTCGCTTTGCGAGTATCGCTCATGTCCATCTCCATATTGCGCCCCCGTGGAAATGCGCGGGCGAACGGATGCCCAGCTAGGCCGGGTGCGCAGACTGAATCTGGCGCCGATGCTGGAGGGAGAACGTCAGTCGGAAGGGGATACCTGAAGTGGCCTTGTGAGATTTACTCACCACTGTACAAACATCGGCATCACCACATGAACAAAGTCGCCCGACGCCGGACGAAGTAACCCAGGGCTCGAAGGCGAGGTCGTCTCCAGCGCCACTTCACCCTTGGCCAGCACGCTCAACACGTCAGTCAAGTACTTGGCATTGAACGCAATCTTGGAGTCGCCGCCCTCCATCTGCGCGTCCACCTCGGCCATGTCGTCGCCGACTTCCTCTGCGCGCGCAGAGACGGCCAATCGAGCCTGACCATCCTCTCCCTTCGCCATCTGGAGCCGCACGATCCCGCTGGCATCCCTGGCGAAGATCGAGGCGGCGCGGGTGGCGCGCAGGAACTCCTCGACGTCGACCAACACCCGCGTGTTGCGACCCTGAGGAATGAGTTGTGCGTAGTTGGGGAAGTTGCCCTGGATGAGTTGCGAGGTGAGCCGTACGTCATTCGCCTCGAACAGGACCTGGCTCTTGGCCGGGTTCACGGTAATGGTCACGGGATCCGACGAGTCGCCGATGAGGCGGCTCAACTCGTGGAGGGCCCTCGCCGGGATGATGATAGAGATGCGCTCGGAGACTGGCTGCTCCAGCGATACTTTGTCGACCGATAGCCGGAACCCATCGGCGGCGGCGAGCGTAAGCGTCTCGCCATCGAAGTCCGCATTGACACCAGTCAGCACGGGACGCGAGTCCTCGGTGGCCGCCGCGAACACCACACGCGCGGCAGTCTGTTTGAGCGCGTCGCCTTTGATCTTCACAGACATCCCTTGGTCGATGTCCGGAATCGGCGGGAAGTCGTCGGCGTCCATGCCGCCCAGGCGGGCCTGGAACCGCGCACACTTGAGTTCTAGCGACTTGGTCTTAGTCTGGAGTTTGAGATCGACGCGGTCCGCGGGAAGCGAGTTGACGAACTCAGTGAGGATGCGTGCCGGGACGGTGATCGAACCCTCTTCGTCTACCTTGGCCCCGATCCAGACTACAATCGCGATTTCGAGATTGGTCGCCGCGAGTTTCAGGCGACCTTGATCGGTGGCGAGGAGCACGTTGTTAGTGATGGGCAGCGTTGTACGCGTGGCCACCGCTCTACCAACTGTGGCGAGCGCTCTTGCCAGATTCTCTTGCAGGCAGGACAACTTCATGGGCCACCCCCGCGCACGTTTTGGTAGTATACAGCATGTCGTAGGAGTGGCTCAACCGAGCGCCGCTGTGTTGTGGATAGCGACGACGCCCTAGTGCAGCGCCTCGTGAGCAGCCTGGGTAGTCGCCTCGATATCGTGCTCGGTGTGCGCGAGCGACACGAACCAGGCCTCGAACTGCGATGGCGGGAGATAGACGCCCTTCTCGAGCATACGCTGGAAGAAGCGGGCGTACGCCTCGCGGTCAGATAGGTTCGCCGATGGCCAGTCCGTCACAGGCCCGGACGCGAAGAACATCGTAAGCAGCGAGCCAGCGCGCGTGATCACCGCCTCGCGCCGCGCGACGCTTGCAGTCTTTCGCAGACCCGCTTCGAGTTGCGCACCGAGGGCCTCGAGCCGCTCGTACACGCCGGGGCACTTTAGCTCGGTGAGCGTGGCGATGCCCGCGCTCATGGCGAGCGGGTTCCCCGAGAGCGTCCCCGCCTGATAGGCAGGGCCAGCGGGCGCGATGCGCTGCATGATTTCGCGCCGCCCACCGTATGCGCCGACAGGCAGCCCGCCGCCGATGATCTTTCCCAGGCACGTGAGGTCCGGCTTTACGCCATACACCTGCTGGGCGCCCCCAAATGAGAGTCGAAAACCGCTGATGACTTCGTCGAAGATCAGCAGCGCGCCGCGTGCCTTCGTTAGTTGACGAAGGCCTTCGAGAAACCCTGTCTCAGGGCAGACAACGCCCATGTTCGCCGCTAACGGCTCGACGATCACTGCCGCCACCTGGCCCGTGTTCACCTTCAGCAGGGCTTCCACGGAGGCGAGGTCGTTGTACGGGGCCACGAGGGTGAGGTTTGCGTAGGCCGCGGGGACGCCGGCGCTGTCGGGCACGCCGAAGGTCGCCGCGCCCGAGCCAGCCTTGACGAGCAGTCCGTCGGCGTGGCCGTGGTAGCAGCCATCAAACTTGATCACCTTGTCGCGGCCGGTGAATGCGCGGGCTGCGCGGATCGCACTCATGCAAGCCTCGGTGCCTGAATTGACGAAGCGCAGCATCTCGACGGAAGGAAAGGCCTCGATCACGAGGCGCGCCAATTTCGACTCCAACTCAGTTGGCGCGCCGAACGAGGCTCCGCGCTCCGCGGCATCCCTGATGGCCGCGACCACTTTCGGATGCGCATGGCAAAGAACGAGCGGCCCCCAGGAGCCTACGTAGTCCACATACTCGCGGCCATCGATATCGCAGATGCGGGAACCCTTACCACTCGCGATGAACCGCGGGCTGCCACCGACGGCGCGGAAAGCGCGCACCGGGCTATTCACGCCGCCGGGGAATAGCCTCTGCGCTTCTTCAAACAGTTCTTGGGACCGGTCAGGCATGGGTCTCCCTAGTCGACAGGGTTTTCCTCCAGGAACAGGCGAGTGGTCACTAGCCGGCGAGCCACCGGGCAGCGTCCTTTGCATGATAGGTGATGACGATGTCCGCTCCAGCGCGCTTGATGGAGGTGAGCGTCTCCAGTGCGGCCGCGCGCTCGTCGAGCCAGCCGCGCGCTGCCGCCGCCTTGATCATCGCGTACTCGCCGCTGACGTTGTAGGCCGCAAGGGGCACATCGAACCGCCGGCGCGCGCGCGCAAGCACATCGAGATAGGCGAGCGCCGGTTTCACCATCGCGATGTCTGCACCCTCGGCAATGTCCAACTCGATCTCGCGAAGAGCCTCGCGGACGTTTGCGGGGTCCATCTGGTAACCGCGACGGTCGCCGAACTGCGGCGCGGAATCTGCGGCGACGCGAAAGGGGCCGAAGAAGGCGGAGGCGTATTTGGCAGCGTAGGACATGATCGCGGTGTTGCTGAGGCCGGACTTGTCCAGCGTCTCGCGAATCGTGCGGACGCGGCCATCCATCATGTCGCTCGGCGCAATAATGTCGGCCCCGGCCTCGGCGTGCGACGCCGCCGTCTTGGCCAACAACTCGACGCTCCCATCGTTGACGACATGGCCCTCTTCTACGACGCCGCAGTGGCCGTGGTCGGTATATTCGCACAGGCAGACATCGGTGATGACGATCAACTCTGGCAGCGCGCGCTTGATCGCCCGGACGGCCTGCTGCACGATACCGTTCTCCGCGTACGCCTGGGTGCCGAGGGCGTCCTTGATGGATGGCAACCCGAAGAGCAGTATGGCTGGTATCCCGAGACGAAGCACCTGGTCCGCTTCGCGCACCGCCTCGTCGAAGGAGAGATGGAAGCACCCAGGCATAGTGGGAATCTCGCGACGGAGGCGGCTGCCTGGCACAATGAACATCGGATATACGAGGTCACTTGCCGCGAGCGTGGTCTCGCGCACGAGATGACGCATGGCCTCATTCTTGCGGAGACGGCGCATACGCACTGCCGGATAGCCAGCCATCACTACGCCTCCTTGCCCATGCC
>JACQEE010000266.1 GCA_016200725.1 Chloroflexota bacterium | reverse complement strand
CGCGGGTGGTCGCCGATGTGCACGGCTTCGCGTGGCATAGCGACGAGCCGGTGGAGCGTGACGTCGAAGATGCGGCGGGCGGGCTTGGAGAGGCGCTCTTCATCCGAGAAGGTAAGCGTGTCGAAGAACTGGGCGATGCCACGCTGCTCGAGAAAGAAGCGCTGTGTCTTGCCGGGCGTCGAGCCCGTGTTGCAGATGAGTCCGAGTTTGTAGCCGCCGTCCTTGAGGCGCGAGAGCACGGTGTGGGCGTGCGGGTCGATCAGCGGCGGGTGCTCGAGGTAGGTGTCGGCGTATTCGCGTTCGACTATGGTGCGGACGTCGCGCGAGATGTGCTTGGCCATCGCAGGGTCGAGCAGTTCGAGGAACATGTGGACCTGCTCCTCGAAGGTGACGTCCTCTTCGTTCTCGCGGACGTCGCCGCACTGGGCCGAGCAGCGGCGGAAGGCGTCGAGAGCCTGCTCAACCAAATAGTGATGGCCGGCGGCGCCCAAGGCCTCGATGGTGCGGCGCATGCGCAGTTCGGAGCGCGGCCGCCCGATTTCGGGCGTGTCGATGATCAGCGTCTGCCAGAGATCAAAGGTAACGGTAGTAAATCGGCGCATCAAGGATAGCGTATCACGCCGCCAAGCAGCGAATCAGTAGGAGACGAGCGAGAAGAGGCCGTCGCTGCCGAGGCGCTCGCGGCCTTTGAGAAAGGTCAGTTCCACGATGACGGCGAGGCCGGCGACATGGCCGCCGATCTTCTCGATCAACTGTCGCGATGCGATCAGCGTGCCGCCGGTGGCGAGGACGTCGTCGACGATGAGCACGCGCTTGTTGGGAGCGACGGCGTCCTTGTGAATCTCGATGGTGGCTGTGCCGTACTCCAGCGCATATTGCATCTGCACCGTCGCGTGGGGCAGCTTGCCCTTCTTGCGAATGGGAACGAAGGCAGAGTTCATGGCAAGCGCGAGCGGAGCGCCGAAGATGAAGCCGCGCGCCTCGATGCCGACGACGGCGTCGATCTTCATGGGCCGGTAGCGCGTAGCGAGTTGGTCGATGACGTACTGGAAAGCCTTGGGTTCCTGGAGCAGCGGGGTGATGTCTCTGAAGATGACGTTCGGCTCGGGAAAGCCCGGCACGTCACGGATGTAGCGCTTCAGGTCCATCGCGGGCGACATTATAGCAGCGGGACTGACCGCGACCGATTACATGTCCGACGCGAGTTTGCCGTTCTGGGCCCAGTTTTCTTTGTTGATGTCTTCGAAGAGCACGATGGTCTGGTCAGCCGAGGTCTTGCCGATCTTGACGACGGCGTCGGTGATGGCCTTGGCAAGTTCGACCTTCTGCTGGTGCGTGCGGCCGGTCCACATTTCCACGCGAACGATGGGCATATCGTTACTCCTTCAGTAGCCTTCAGCAGCGGAGAGGCCACGCCTGAAATTGTACGCCTGCTGCACAGGCGTCGCGCCTACTCCCCGCGGCGCAGTACCGCTCCGACCGCTACGACGAAGACGCCGAGCACGGGAGAAGGGCCAGCACCGGCAGAAACATCGCTACCACCTTCGGGGGCTGGCTCCATGATGCTGGGTCGAAGGCGCGATGTCTACCACCCCGGGCCGCCAACAGAGGGGCGCGTATAATCGAGGGCGATGGAAATCGTGACGCGATCGAGCGAGGAGACGCAGCGCCTGGCGCGGGCGATCGGCGAGGCGTGCCGTGGCGGCGAACTACTGCTGCTCTCGGGCGAACTTGGTGCGGGTAAAACGTCATTCGTGCAGGGCCTCGCGCGCGGGCTGGACATCGAGGAGTATGTGCACAGCCCCACGTTCGTGCTCGTCGCCGAGTACCACGGACGGCTGACGCTCTACCACGCCGACCTCTATCGCATCGAGTCGGCGGGCGAGGCGGCCGATCTGGGGCTCGACGACTACTTCCGGCCTGATGCCGTGTGCGCTGTGGAGTGGGCGGAGAAGACTCCGGGCGTCTTTCCCGGCGACCACCTTCGCGTCGCCATCGAGCACCTCGGCGGCGACCGGCGGCGCATCGCCATCGACGCGAGCGGCCAGCGACACGCGACCCTGCTGCGCACGGTGGCCGCGGCGCGGACGACGGCCTAGCCGTGGAACTAGCCATCGACACATCCACGGTCGTCGCCGGCGTGGCCATCGCACACGAGGGGCGGCCACTCGCCGAGATCGCGTGGCGCGCGGGCTACAAGCACACGAAACAACTGTACGCCACCATCGAATTCGCGCTGCAACAGGCGGGCGCGTCCCTCGACAAGATACAGGCCGTTGCCGTGGCGATCGGCCCGGGATCGTTCAGCGGCCTGCGCGTAGGCGTGAGCGCGGCGAAGGGTTTCGCCGAAAGCCTGGGCATCCCGCTCGTTGGAGTCCCCACGATGGCTGTCGAGGCCTTTCCATTCGCCGGCCTCGGCCTGCCGATCCGCCCGATCCTCGACGCAGGTCGCGGCGAAATCGCGGTGGCGTGCTATCGCGACGCGCAGGGCAGGCTCGAGGAGATCGACGCGACGCGCATCACGACGATCGAGGCGCTTGTAGCCTCGATCACCGAGCGGACGCTCTTCTGTGGCGAGCACCTGCCAGCGGTACAAACATCGCTGGCCACGCTGGGGCCGCTCGCGATGATTCCGCCATCCGCTACGCTGCCGCGACGCCCAGGCAGCCTGGCCGCGCTGGCGTGGCAGCGACTCGAACGGGGCGAACGCGACGATGCCGCCACACTGCAGCCCCTCTATCTGCGCGGTCCATCGATCACAAAACCCGGCCCGGCGCGGACCGCCAAGAAGGGTTCCTGAGCCGGCGTGTAGAATGTTTCCTTGATGCCTACGCGGAGGTCTTTCGTTGAGCACTCCTGAACGCACCCTCGTGCTCGCCAAGCCGGATGCCGTGCAGCGCGGCCTCGCTGGCGAGATCATTACGCGCCTCGAGCGCACCGGCCTGCGACTCGTCGGGCTGAAACTGCTGCACATCGACATGGCGCTGGCACGAAAGCACTACGCCGTGCACGAGGACAAGCCCTTCTTCGATGGCCTCGTCAAATTCATCACCTCGAGCCCTGTGGTCGCGATGGTGTGGGAAGGGCCGCGCGCCGTAGAGGTCGTCCGCAAGACGATGGGGGCAACGGACCCGGCCAAGTCGGCGCCGGGGAGCCTTCGCGGCGACTTCGGCCTCACCATCGGCATGAACCTGGTGCACGGCTCAGACTCGCCCGAGAACGCGGCGAAGGAAGTCGCGCTGTTCTTCAAGCCGAATGAATTGGTGACCTACAAGCGCGACATCGAGCGGTGGGTGATCGAGTAGGGTTACTGCACGCGCACGAGTTGCTTCGCCTTACTCCACGCGCCCTCGAGATCGTAGTAGCGCCGCGCAGTAGGCGAGAAGATATTGACGATGACGTCGCCGAAGTCCATGAGCACCCAGCCGGAGTCAGTCTCGCCCTCGCGGTGACCGAGCCGCACGCCCTTGTCGTGCAACTGGCGCTGGACTTCGTTGGCGATGGCCGCGGTCTGCGGCGGCGAATCGGATGAGCAGATGACGAAGTAGTCGGTGAAGGTGGCGAGGCCGCGCAAGTCCATGAGCACGATGTCGACCGCCTGCTTGTCCGACGCAGCGTCGACGGCCAGTCTTGCAACTTCGATCGGCTCTAGCGCGGCGCATCCCTCCGTGACCTGGCCCCATTTTAGGAACAGGTACGCGGGCGGGTCAAGCCGCACCGTCTACTTGCGCATCTCCTTCATGGCCGCGACAACCGAGGCGTAGCCGTCCTTCTGGCCCGGCAGCCACTTGGTGAGACCCTCCATCTCCATGAGGCGTCGCCACTTGAGGTCGTTGAACTCCATCTTGAGGAGCGCGTCCGTCCAGCGCTTGGCCCGCGCGGCATCGAAGTCGGGAAGCGCGGTGAAAACGCAGTGGCTGTACCCTGGCGACGTCCACACCGAGCGGATGATGCTGCCGTTGACGGAGTTCGCTGTTGCCCGTATCGCCATGCTTGCCGATGTCGCGATCGAAGCGCGCGATCTTCAGGTCTCGCTCGGGGTCGAGGCCGGCCTCGCGTAGGTAGAAGAGCGGCATGATTGACGACTGCGCGGAGTCTACGCTGCCGACAGCGACTCGCTTGCCCTTGAGGTCTGCGAGGTGTGCGATACCGCGGTCGGTGCGCGCGACGAGGCGCGAGGTGAAGTCGAGGTCGGTGTTACGCATGCCGAGCACCTGGCACTTGAAGTTGGCCTTCTGCTCGCAGCGCACGTAGGCAACGTTGGTGTTCCAGGCGATGTCGATGTGGCGGTCGGCCAGGGCCTGCACCTGCGCCTCGTAGTTCGAAAAGAGGACGTAGTCCGTGGGCACGCCCGCCTCGCGGAAGTAGTCGCGCATACCCTCCCAGATCGTCACCACCTTGGGGTCGTAGGCTACCGCGCCGACTCGGACTGGTCGTTCAGCCATGATGACTCCTCCGTTAGAACAGTGGCAGGCCGGTGAACACCTTGCCTAGCCACTCCTTCAATACTTCGTTGGTCGGGGCCATGACGGCGCCGGCGCGGGCATCGCGCCAGTAGCGCTCGATGGGCGTCGCGCGGCTGTAGGCCTGGCCGCCGCCGACCTGCATAGCTGTCTCGGTGACGCGCATCGCCGCCTCCGTGGCGGCGATCTTCGCCTGCATCACGAGCGTCAGCGCCGTCGGCTCGCCGGCATCTGCGGCGCGCGCGGCCTCGAGCACCAGCGTACGCGTCTGCGCGACGTCGATGCTCATGCCCGCGATGTACATCTGGATGGCCTGCACCTGTGACAGCGTTTGGCCCGTCGGGTACTTGCGGGTCTTCGCGTGCTCGATCGTCGCGTCGAGCGCCGCCTGCGCGATGCCGACATTGACCGCGGCGAGGCCGATGAGGAAGGTGGGCGCAACGACGCTGAAGACCACTTCCTGGCCATCGCCCTCTTTGCCGAGCAGGCTGGCCGCAGGCACGGCAGCGTTAGTCAGCGTCATCGAGATGCTGGAGTTACCGGCCATGCCGATGCCGTCCCACTGCCCTTCGAACTTGACCCCAGGTGTGTCGGGCGTAAGGACGAGCAAATCGAGGCCAGGGGCGCCGGAGGCGTTGACAAGGACGGGGTAGAGGCCAGCATTGCCGCCACTGGTGATGAACGACTTCCGGCCGTTCAAGGTAAATGTGCCGTTCTTACGCTCAGCCTTGATCTCGGGGGCGTAGAAGTGGGCGCCGCTGCCTCGCTCGCTGAAGGCCAGGGTCGCAATGGCATCGCCTTTCGCCGCCGCCTTCAGCCACTTGTTGCCCTGCTCCGGCGTCGCCTTCGATGCGATGACGGCGCAGCCGCAGGAGTGCATCAGGAAGCACATCGCCGTCGAAGAGCAGCCCCAGCCGAAGGCCTCGCCGGCGAGTGCGAGGTCGGTAAGCGTGCCGCCGCAACCGCCGTAGGTCTTCGGGACGAGGACGCCCATCAGTCCGGCAGCGCCGATGGCCTTGAGGTTCTCTCGGGGGTACCGGCGCTCGCGGTCGATCTGCGCCGCGGCGGGACGCAGTGTCGCCTCGGCAATCTTGCGCGCGCTGGTCCGGACTTCTTGCTGAGCCTGCGTGAGTGCTGGCATGGAGTCTCCTCTACATGAAGTTCGGCGTATGCAGTTCGGAAATCTTCCGGGCAACCGACGGCTCAAGCCCCAACTGCAGCATGCGCTGCACGCGGTGCTCGTCCATCGTCTTGAACAGGTCTCGGGCCGCCACGAAGCCCTTCGCCATACGATCGGGAGACGACCCGCCACCGGCAAGCACGGCCAGCGCTTCCATGACGGCGGGGTTGGCGCCGCTCGTCGCCTGGAGCGCCTCGGCTCGCGACTCCGCTGCGCTGACGAGGTCGTCGACTCTAGCCGGTTCGTGTTGGAGCACATTGCGGACGTGGGCGATGCCGTAGGCGACGTGCCGCGCTTCGTCGGCGCGTGCACGGGCAACGATGTCTTCGGTGACAGGATCGGGCGCGTGTTTGCCGATGTAAGCGAGCAGGTCGAGGAAGGTGCCCTCGCCGAGGACATGGAGCAGGAACGTCGAGCGGAAGTAGTCCTCTTGCACGAAGAGGCCGTGCAGCGACCGCTCAGTCAGCGCCGACGAGTACTGGAGGCCGCCGCCGTTGGCAAGCGCGCGCTTGGTGAAGGCCTCGATGTGCCGCGCCTCGTCGTTGATGATCGTGGCGAGAAAGAGCACGGTTTCAGCGAACTGGGCGTTGATGCGCGGCAGGAACTTCGCCGGGATGTAGAGCGCCGAGTACTCGTTCTCCGCGAGGAAGGTCATCGTCTGGCAGACTGCCCGCTCGAGGTCGTCGGGCAACGGCTGCAACTGGCCCCACGGCACGTCGGACATCGCGTGCCACTGGCGCGAGGTTGCCTGCTCGTAGGCCTGGCCTAGCGACGGCGACCAGGCCTCGTCACGCTTGTTCAGCGTGTACGGATAGGCCGGCATCCCCGGCTCGGGGACCGAACCGCGCGGCACGAAGCCGAGGTAGGTAGAGGCATCTTCAGGAACATCGCCAACGCGCCCGGAGAGCCAGTCGCGCATGCTCGGGCCCTCGCCCGCTTGGCGAGGCAATCGCACGCCCCAGTCGGGCGATTGCGCCTTCGATGCGCCGCCGGCTTTGCGCAGGAGGAAACGCGTCGAAGGACCGGCGTCGAGTTCGGCGTCAAACAGATTGCCGGTTAGGCGGCACCAGGCGCGCAGGTCCTCGGAAACCGATGAGTCCGCGGCGCGTACTTCGAGGACCTGGCCATCGGCGATGCGCTCCATAGCGTTGCGTACAAGCGTGAGCAGGCCGCTCGCGGCTTGAAGCGTCCCGGCGTCAACGACGCCGGCAGGCGTGACCGTGTTCATTGCCACAGCCAGAGCTGACTACGCATGTGCAAACCTCAGGTGCCGCGCCATTATAGACAGCGCCTCCAGGAGAGGCGAATCGTGCTACACAACTCGACCGACGCTACTACGTTCCCAGGATCGCCCAGCAGCCATGCTTGCTGAACGAGGCGTGGCGCATCGGGTAGGGGTAGTCGACGAACGAGCCGGCGCTGTACGTCGAGACATACTCACGCATCTCCGAGCGCATGCCTTCCGTTCGTCCTGAGCCTGTCGAAGGATGAACGGAAGGCAACGGCCCCTCGACGATCTGGTCTTCCATGTCGCCCGCGAGGAAGAGCAGTTGCTGGGCGTAGGGATGCGGGTGCATCGGGTAAATGGCGCCAGGCTCGAAGTAGACGGCGTAGAGCGAGTGGCCCTGGCGGTGCATGTACATATCCGGCCACTTGCGCGTGTTGCTTTCGATATAGAGCGGCTTGTTCAAGACGCCGGGGATATTGCTCTTGAGGTCGGTGTTCGGCGTCGGATACCAGCCGCCGGGGCCGAAGACATCAGCCAGGTCGAGTCGCTCATCCGCTGTCAGGTCCATCGTCATGGCTGGCGCGCCCGGCGGATCTCCGGCCACGAGCACGGTGCAACCACGCTCCGAGCGCCACGATGGAGCTCGGCCTGCGGGCCGCTCCACAAGGGCGCCGCGTCCGGCCACCAACGAGCGCGTCTTGGCCTTGTGCTCGTACCAGGCAAACTCCACCACGCCGTCGAGCACGAGAACTCGCTTGGAGAACGCCGACCTATGCGGTGGGATCGATGCGCCTGGCTCCAGGCGGTACAGCGTCAGCGACTGGTCGACATCCGACTGCCGCAGCACCTTGGACCACACCCGGGCGCCTTCCACCTGCTGTGCCCGCGTCCACCCCACTGGTGCGAAGATGTTCGTCATCATGCCCATGCCACCCCTCCCGTACGATGTGGCCCCATTCTACGAGGCCACGGGGATGCGTCAACGGGTGGTGACTTGAGCCTGGTGGGAGCCGTCGCGGCCAAGCATGACCCGGACGCTCTGCAGCAATTCGACACGTCCGGCCTGATGATCCTTCGGTTGGCCGGACTCTTTGACCATCTCGAGTACGGCCTTCTCTAGTTGGTCGATGTGCTTGAGCGTGGCGAAAAGAGCGGCTGCGTGAACGCCGTTCGTGTGCACGACGCCGTTGCCGTTCGCGGAGACCGAAGCGCCGTTCTCCTTGCCGTGGCTGGGCTTCCAGCCTCGGCCGTGCAGCGCAACGCCCCAGCGCTTCAAGCGGAGCACCAGCGTGGAGGGCTTGATGCTGAAGTCTTCCGCGGTCTGGACAAGGCCGTACGACTGGTAGCTGTTGATGATCTTGTCGCGGAGGCCCGGATCGATGGAGGCAGCCGAAGGGACAGTGCGCATAGGCAGGGCAGCAGGCGGCGGCGGAGCCATCACCTTCGCGGGAGCCAACTGCGGCGGCTGGACGGCGAAGCCGCAGATGATGCACGTGCTATCGCTGGTCAGCACCAATCGCGTGCGACATTTCGGACAGACCCGTTCCGGAGCAAGGATAGTCATAGCGTGCGCCTCCCATTCAGAGATCTGATGCGACCCGCCTCGCTCACCTCGAAGGGGCCGCGCATCATGCGTGCAACGATCTCGCCCACGTCGTCGGGAGCGAGCCTGCCGCCGGGCCGGTACCATGTTGGGAGCCACGTGAGCGCTCCCATGATGATCCTGACGACGAAATCGACTTCTCCAGGCTGATAGACCCCGGAGCGAATGCCTTCTTCCAGGATGCCCGCGAATATCTTGCGGAGTTGGTCACGCTGTTCGGTCAACTTCTTGCGGTAGGGCGCAGGAAACTTGCGATTGACCACGAGCCATGCCGTACGCGCGGCTATCGCGCCCGAGACCGGGCCCTCTTCGATGAAGCGGATGTTGGCGGCCATTGCAGCGCGCAGTTTTTCCCGCGGCGTGGCGTCACGCGGAATCGAGGTGAGTATCGCGTGGCGCATGTCCTCCATGGCCCGCGCATGCAATTCGTAGAAGATGTCGGCCTTGGACTTGTAGTAGTAGTAGATGAAACCTTTGGTGACCTTCATCTCGCGGGCGATGTGGT
>JACQEE010000040.1 GCA_016200725.1 Chloroflexota bacterium | reverse complement strand
GAAGGATTCCCGATGACGCTAGCGGCGGCGCGGGCCTCCGGGCTGGTCGACATAACAGGGAGACGGCTGCTGTCGCACGACGCGAAGGCGCCGATCGACATGAAGGTCATCGCGGAGCACAAGCGGTACGCGGAAGAGCGTCTCGAGCAGATGGAGGCGTACGCGCAATCGTCGATGTGCCGGCACGCGCAGACCCTGCGCTACTTCGGCGAGGAGGCGCCGGCGAAGTGCAGCGCCTGCGACAACTGCCTCCGCAAGCAGCCGGTCGTCATCGCCGAGTACCCGCACGACCTCTACGACTCGCTGCTCGAGGTGCGGGACCAACTCGCCCGCGAGATGCAGCGCGAGCCGGACCGCGTCTTCCAACTCCGCACGGCGCAGGAGATTGCGCTCTACCGTCCCCGCGACCGGAACGAACTCACGCGCATCTGGGGCATCCGCGAGCGCCGCGCCGACTGGTACGGAGAACGGTTGCTGGAGACGGTGCGTCGCTGGGAGCGGTCGCACCCTGGCATGGCGCGCGCGTCGGCGCCGCCGCCAAAGACGAAGCGGCAGCGCGAGGCGGACGAGTTTCGCGGCGACGCATCGTCGCTGCTGCGACTCGAGCGGCTGCGCGCGTGGCGTCGCGAGCGGGCGGAGCGAGACCGCGTGTTTCCGTACCAACTTTTCTGGGACCGCACGCTGCATGACATCGTGAAGCGACAACCGCGCACGGTGGATGACCTCGCCCGGATGAATGGCGTTGGCGAGGAGAAGGCGCGGCGGTTCGGGGAGGAGTTGCTGGAGTTGGTGAAGGGGTGAGCGCTTCGCATTGACCGCCCCTCGCTCATACCCATACACTTTCGGGCACCATGCCTGAGCACGAGCATCACGAAGAGCACCACGCTGCCATCCCCGATCCGGGGCTGAACGAGGCGGTCGCACGGCTACAAGCACGCCTCGATGAGTTGTCGCGAGTCATCGCGGAGAACCCGCGCGATGTGCGCGCTTACCTCTCTCGCGGCGTCGTCTACGGGCAACTCGCCGACCACGAACGGGCGCTGGCAGACTTTACGAGCGCCGTCGAGGCCGACCCCACCTCTATCGAGGCGCTCTACAATCGCGGCGTTGCCTACGCGTTCGTGAAGGAACAGATGACGGCGATCGAGGACTTCGACGCCGTCCTGAAGATCAACCCCAAACACGTCGATGCCATGAACAACCGCGCGGCTGCATTTCTCGAGTTGGAGCTGTACCAGCCGGCGATTGCCGACGCCGAGGCGACGCTGCGCCTCAACCCGAAGAAGGCGTCGGCGTACGCGATCCGCGCGGCGGCGCTTCGCGGGCTCAATCGTATCGAGGAGGCGGAGCGCGACGAGGCGAAGGCGCGCAGCCTCTCGGTGCAGCCGAACGTGACGCTGCAGACAAAGCCGAAGCGGTGAGGAGGTAGCGATGCCCAAGTCGCCTCAAGCATTTCAGAGCGAACTGCGCGATATGCTCGAGGAGTTGCGGCCGCATGGGCTGTCGTACTACCACCCGCTGATCAACGGCGACGTGGAGACGCGCGAGCAACTCGAGGCGTGGTGCCGCTCGTTCTACATCCGCGACGTCGCGGTGCTGCTTGCTCGCGCCTTTGCAAAGTGTCCGCACCTCGACGCGCGCAGGTTTATCGCCGAGAACCTGTACGAGGAAGAAGGCAAGTTCCGTCCCGGCATGTCGCACCCCGAGTTGTCGATGCGCCTGCCGAAGTACTTCGGCATGACGGAGGAGCAGATCGAGGCAGGGTACCGGGGGCGGACGCAGTCGCCGGCGGCGCAGGCACGAGCACGCGCCCACGAGCAGATGTCATGGATCGACGAGTTTGCGGGATTCGGTCTCGGCGCCGAGTACTACGCGCCCGCCGTGTTCGGCATGATTGCCGATAAACTGCTTGGCCAGTTCGGGCTCCCCAAGGACGTGCTGGAGTTCTTCTACGTGCACCTCTACGAGGACGAGGACCACGCGCGGCGAACGATGGAGATCGTGGCGAAGTACGCAGACTCCGACGAGAAGCAGCACCAGGTTGTCGAGACGATTAAACGGAACGTGCTTTCGAACTACGCAGGGTACATGGGCTCGTCAAAGGCGAAACGGCTGCCCGAGCCGGTGGTCGCGGAACTGAGGCGGCGCGCAAGCGTTTCTGAGCGTTAACCGTTCGGTGCGGACGTGACAACGCAGCGCATCTCGCTGGTACAATGGCCGACCACGAGCAGGGGGACACCCGTGAACGCGGAACAGGCAACCAGCGGTTGGACGTTCATTACGAACCACGGCGCCGTGCTCCTCTTCCTGGCCGAGCACCCCGATAGCACTGTGAAGGCCATCGCGGGCGAGTTGGGACTGGGGACGCGCACGGTGATCCGCCTGATCGCAGACCTGGAAACCGGGGGCTATCTCACGAAGCAGCGCCTCGGGCGAAGGAACCGCTACCGCCTCGACGTCAGCCGGCCGCTCAGGCACCGTCGTATGGCGCACCTGCCTGTATCGAACTTGCTCAAAGTGCTGGGCACCCACGTGGGCGTCGTTGCCGCGGCCCTGCTGGTGGACTCGGCGACGCTCAATCTATCCGGTCTCGCGGCCTAGCCTCCCGGGCCGTCGCTGGCTCTAATCCCGGCGCGGCGTAAGACCTACGACGTAGTACCCACGCGCAAACTGGTTATCGCAGTAGGCGTTTGTATCATCTGCATCGCTGGCTGGCCGGGTAGATTTCTTCGGAGGCCACTCACTCGCCGCGAGACGCCACGGCGGCTCGCCGCCTTCTGCTAGCATTGCGCTTTCGAGGAGACCATCGTGGACGGCGACGACCTCTGCTTCCTGACGATTCTTGATCTTGCTCGCCTGATTCGCCGCAAGCAGGTGTCGTGTCTGGAAATCACCCAGGCGAGCCTGGCCCGCATCGAACGTCTCAACCCGTCGTTGAATGCCTTCATCACCGTCATGGCCGACACGGCGCTGCGCGACGCACGCAAGGCAGATCGCGACGTGGCGCGCGGCACCGTCGCGAGTCCTCTGCACGGCGTCCCCGTCTCTCTGAAAGACCTCTTCGACACCCGCCGCGTGCGCACCACTGCCGCGTCGAACCTTTTCGCCGATCGTGTGCCGGATCGCGATGCGACCATCACCACGCGCCTCCGGCAGTCAGGGGCAATCGTGATCGCCAAGGCCAACATGTCGGAATTGGCCTACGGTGGCATCCATCCGACGTTCGGCCCTGTCCTCAACCCGTGGGATGCGGCTATCACACCTGGCGGCTCCAGTAACGGCTCTGGCGCGAGTGTCGCTGCTGGCATGAATTACGCCTCGATCGGCAGCGATACTGGCGGCTCCATCCGAATTCCCGCGGCCTTCTGCGGCGTGGTTGGGCTCAAGCCTACGTACGGGCGTGTCAGCCGCCACGGCATGATGCCCCTCAGTTGGTCGCTCGATCACGCCGGGCCCATTGCGCGCACTGTCGCCGACGCAGCGACGGTATTGCAGGCCATCGCCGGTCACGATGCGAACGATGGGACCTCCAGCGATAGCGCCGTCGCCAACTACACGGTGCGTTTGCGACGGGACCTCCGCGGCTGCACGATCGGCGTGCCGCGCGATCACTACTACGCAGATCTGCACCCAGAGGCAGCGGCTGCCCTGGAAGAGGCGCATCGCCAGTTGCGACGCCTCGGCGCCCGCCTTCGCACCGTCGCCATCCCCCACGCTTCGCTGGCGCGGCATGCCCTCTCGGTGGTCATCCAGACGGAAGGCGCGACCGCCTATTGGAAGGAGTTGCGCGAACGGCCAGGGGACTTCACCGAGCGGGTGCGTCGGCAATTCTTCCAGGGGCTCGTGACTCCGGCGGTAGCCTATCTCAAGGCGCTCCGCGTTCGAGCAGTGCTGATACAGGAATTTAAGGACGCACTACAGAACGTTGAGGCGCTCGTCTTGCCGACGGTCTCCGTCCCGCCGCCCACGCTCGACGCATGGATCAAGGGCGGAACTCCCATGGGCGACACGACCAGTTCGTTCACGCTCACGGGCCTGCCTTCGCTCGCGCTGCCCTGCGGGTTCACGAAGCGGGGCCACCCCATGTCGGTGCAGATCGTGGGCAGGCCTTTCGACGAAGCAGGCATCGTGAGCATCGGCCACGCCTACGAGTCGAGCACGCCGTGGCACACCCGGCACCCGCGGCTTTGACCTCTCGAGGTGGGGCCTACTCTGCCTGTGCCAGCGGCGCCTGCCACGG
>JACQEE010000256.1 GCA_016200725.1 Chloroflexota bacterium | reverse complement strand
GGCTGCGATAAGTTCTGCACCTTCTGCATCATTCCCTATCGCCGCGGTCGCGAGCGCAGCCGTCCTATCGAGGAACTCGTCAAGGAAGTCGAGATGCTAGTCAAACGCGGCGTCAAAGAAGTGACGCTGCTTGGGCAGAACGTCGACTCGTATGGTCACGATCTGCCCGGCGCGCCCGATCTCGCCGACCTGCTCACCGCAGTCAACGGCGTAAAAGATATCCAGCGCGTGCGCTTCCTTACCTCGCATCCCAACGACATGAGCGCGCGCATTATCGAGGCCGTCGCCTCCCTCGACAAGGTGTGCGAGTACATCAACCTGCCCGTGCAGGCCGGCGACAACGATGTGCTGGCCAACATGAAGCGCGGTTACACGCGCGAACAGTATTTCGATCTGGTCGGCCGTATTCGCAAAGCGATGCCTGGCGTCGGCTTGACCACGGACATCATCGTCGGCTTCCCCGGCGAGACAGCGGCGCAGTTCGAGCAGACCGTTGACCTCGTCCGCCGCGTGCGCTTCGACAAGGTACACATCGCGATGTACTCTACGCGCCCCGGCACCTATGCCTCGCGCAAACTCGAGGACGACGTGCCGCAGGGAGAGAAGAAGCGCCGCTACCAGGTGCTCGAAGACCTGCAGAACAAAATCGCCGCGAAGACCAACGCAGCGCTGGTGGGCACGGCGCATCAAATCTTGATAGAGGGCGAGAAGGACGGTCGCTGGTTCGGGCGCACGCGCTCGAACAGGCTCGTGTATCTCGATAGTTCCATTCGTGATTCGACAGGCTCACCTCGAACGGCGAGCGGGTTTCAATACGGTCAGATTGCTGACGTGACGATTACCGGCGCATCGCCGTTCTCACTGACAGGTGAGGCCAAGGCGAAGATGGCGCTAGCGATAGCTTAGGGAAAACCTAACCCCTGCCCCTTCCCTGGGAGGGAAGGGGACGAGGGGACAGGGAGGACGCGATGACGACAGAAGTGATCGACAAAGTCGTACCGGGCAAGCAGTGCGATGCCGACCGCTCGTTGCTCGACCTCATCTATCACACGGAGTTGGCGACCAAGCCTGGCGTGAGCCGCCTGCCCAAGAAGTACATGGGCCTCTCCGATAGCGAGATCGACGCCCGCATCCGGGCGGCCAAGGCTAAACTCGGCGACCGCCTCGTCGTCCTCGGCCACCACTACCAGCGCGACGAGATCATCAAGTACGCCGACTACCGTGGCGACTCGTACAAACTCTCGAAGAGCGCGGCGGCCAAGCCCAGCGCCGACTACATCGTCTTCTGCGGCGTCCACTTCATGGCCGAGAGCGCCGACATCCTTGCCCAGCCGCACCAGCGCGTCATCCTGCCGAACCTCTCCGCAGGTTGCTCGATGGCGGACATGGCACCCACCGAGGACGTGCTCCAGTGCTGGGACGACCTCCAGGCCATCGAGGGCGTCAAGGGCAAGGTGCTGCCGGTCACCTACATCAACTCGACCGCGGCGCTGAAGGCCTTCTGCGGCGCCAATGGCGGGCTTGTCTGCACCTCGAGCAACGCCAAGGCTGTCGTGACGTGGGGCCTGAGCCAGCGCGAAAAGATACTGTTCTTCCCCGACCAGCACCTCGGACGCAACACAGCGCTGAAGATGGGCTACTCGGTCGACGACACGGTGCTGTGGGACCCGTTCCAGCCGATGGGAGGCAACACGCCCGAGGCCCTTCGCAAGGCCAAGTTCATCCTGTGGAAGGGTCACTGCTCGGTACACAAGCGTTTTACCGTCGAGCAGGTCCAGGATGCGCGCAAGCGCTACCCCGGGGTAAAGGTCATCGTCCATCCCGAGTGCCCGCGCGAGACAGTGGCGCTCGCCGACTATGACGGCTCGACGGAGTTCATCATCAGGACGGTCACCGAGGCGCCGTCGGGCACCACCTGGGCGGTCGGCACGGAGATCAACCTCGTCAACCGCCTCGCCCACGAGAACCCGGACAAGACCGTCTTCTGTCTCGACCCCGTCATCTGCCCCTGCTCGACGATGTACCGCATCCACCCGGCCTACCTGCTCTGGGTGCTCGAGGAACTGGTCGAGGGCAACGTGGTCAACGAGATCAAGGTCGCCGACGAGATCGCGCACTGGGCCCGCGTCGCCCTCGAGCGCATGCTGGCCACGGTATAGCGATTCATTTGAACGACGCGAAGAGCGGCCCCACCCCGCACAAAGAGATTCTTCACCTCCGTTCAGAATGACAAACTGATGCGCTCCTTCGACTACATCATCGTCGGCTCCGGCATCGCCGGCCTCTATAGCGGCGTCCTCGCTCAGGACTGCGGGTCGGTGCTGCTGCTGACGAAGGGCAGTGTCGAGGAGTGCAACACGCGATTCGCGCAGGGCGGCATCGCGGCGGCGATCGGGCCCGGCGATAGTCCGCATCTTCATGCTGAGGACACGGTCGGAGCAGGCGCGGGTCTCGGCGATCCGGAGAGCATCCGCATCCTCACGGACGAGGCCGCCGACCGCATCGCCGACCTCATTCGTTTCGGCGTCCCCTTCGATACCATCCACGGAGAAATTGCGCTCGCCAAGGAAGGCGCGCACAGCATGGCGCGCGTCCTCCATGCGGGCGGCGACGCGACTGGCCGCCACATCGAACTCTCGCTCAGCAACGTCGCGCAGCACTCCAGCGTGCTCGTCCGCGAGTACAGCATCCTCACCGAGATCATGGTCGAGGATGGCCACCTCCAGGGCGTGCGCGTTTTCGATAGCCGCACCGGCTCGCGCGAGGAACTCGGCTGCCGCTTCCTCGTCCTCGCCACCGGCGGCGCCGGGCGCCTCTACCAGGTCACGACGAACTCCGACGTCGTCACCGGCGATGGTGTCGCACTCGCTTTTCGCGCGGGCGCCGAAATCATGGACATGGAGTTCTTCCAGTTCCATCCCACCGCGCTCCGCATGCCCGGCGCGCCACATTTTCTGATCTCCGAGGCCGTCCGCGGTGAAGGCGGCATCTTGCGCAACGAGGCGGGCAAGCGCTTCATGTCGCGCTACTCGCCAGACCTCGAACTCGCGCCCCGCGACGTCGTCTCACGTGCCATCGTCGCGGAGATGAAGAAGACCGGCACGGACCACGTCTCCCTCGACGTACGGCATATCCCGGCGACACAGGTGCAGTCGCGCTTCCCGCAGATCTACCAGTTCTGCCGCGGCTACGGCCTCGACATCACCAAGTCCTTGATCCCTGTGTCGCCCGCGGCGCACTACATGATGGGCGGCGTGAAGATCAACTCGTGGGGCGAGACCAACGTCAAGGGCCTGCTCGCCGTCGGCGAGACGGCCTGCACCGGCGCGCACGGCGCCAACCGCCTCGCGAGTAATTCGCTGCTGGAGACGATGGTCTTTGCCAAGCGCCTCGTCGACCGCTCGCGGCTACCGGAGGCGGAGCGCAAGCCTGAGGTGGCTACCCGCGTTGAGGAGTTACGCCGTCTGCCGGCGCGTGAGGTCCCCGCAACACGTTACCCCGGCGCAGGCCTCGGTGCCCTCCAGCGCCTCATGTGGAGCGACGTCGGCATCGTGCGCACCGGCGAAGGCCTCGAACGAGCCGCCAACGCCCTCGCCGCCTGGGAACGTACCTCGCCCGAGCCCGAGGATCGCTCCTCGTACGATCTGCACCATGCCATGACGGCGTCGCGCCTCATCACTGAGGCTGCGCTCCTGCGTACCGAGAGTCGCGGCGCGCACTACCGCACCGACTACCCCGAGCCCTCCGACGCCTGGCTCAAGCACCTCGTGTTCGTGCGGTAGGTTGTTCAGCATCGCGTCGTTGTATGATGGACGACGCTTTCTAGCGAGCCTTCCACCTCATGACTTCCCCCACTACGCCTGCCAGCCCAAGCGCCGACGCCGGCCGCGCTGTCATCAAGAGGGTCGCGACGCGCTGGGTTGTCGACCCGATCGTGCGCGCGCTCGCGAAGACCGGCGTCACGCCGGACATGCTCACGTTCATCGGCCTACTCGGCGGCGTGGCCGCGGGCGTCGTGCTCGGCACCGGCCACCTCGTCATCGGCGGCGCAGTCGTTCTCGCCGGTAGCGCACTCGACATGTTCGATGGCGCCCTCGCGCGGGCGACCAACAAGGTGAGCAAGGCTGGGGCGCTGCTCGACTCGACCATCGACCGCATTGCCGAGGCCGCGATCTTCGCGGGGCTGCTCTACCACTTCGTCCAGAGCGGGGCGACCGAGCAGAGCCTGCTTATCTTCGCGGCGATGACGGGCGGCGTGATGGTCTCCTATGTCAAGGCGCGCGCCGAAGGTCTTGGCCTCTCCTGCAACGTGGGCATCTTCACGCGCCCGGAGCGGGTCATCTTCCTGGGCTTCGGCTTGCTCATCGGACAGATACTGCCGTTTCTGTACATCGTCGCCATCCTGTCGTGGCTCACTGCTGCGCATCGCTACATGCACTCGGCGGCCCAGGCCAGGGCAACGTAGTGAACGTTCGGCTTCGCGTATTCCCGGTAGCGTTGGCTGCTGTCGTGGCGGTTACGCTCGTCGCCTCCGCGTGCGCTACTGCTAGCACCCTCGAAGTGCGTATCTCTCGCGATAGCGTGCCATCCGTTTCCAAACTACTGGTCACGGCGAAGGACTTGCAGGCGCATCGGGCCGAGGCAGCGCAGGACGAGTGGGAGACCGTGGTTTCCGGCGAGTTCTCGTTCGACCTCGCGGGCTCCGACGCTGCGGGCGGCCGCACGCTCGGCAAGCACGACGTGCCTTCTGGGGACTACACGCAGGTGCGGATGACGCTCGAGCATGTCACCGTGGGCGGCGTGAATGGCCGCGAGACCGAGGCTTTCGTCGCCGACCGCACGGTGACAATCCTCGGCACCTTCACGGTCGCCTCGGGAGGAACCACTGTTATCACACTTGACTTCGACCCTGAGCGTTCGCTGTCCGCCGGCGATGGCGGCGTGCGCCAATTCCGCCCGTTGATCCGGTTAATCGGCCGCTAACCGGCGGGTGCCTCTCGGGGAAAAATCTTGGTAGGCCGCCAACGCTGTTCATTGGCGTCGTAGGCGATCATGCCGATGAGCACGCCTGACTCTCCATAGGCCCGGCACGGGTCCTTACGATCCGATCGGCTTGCATCGGGGTCAGTCGCGATCGCTCGCCCGGAGCGCACCGCGTCCTCTTCGTCGTCAGAGAGGATGGCCGCGGGGAGATCGAGCATCGTCCAGTCGAGCGCGTAGGCCTCTTCCGCGAGGTGTCCCCCGTGGGCGGCGTCGTGCAGCCGCTCGACGGTGAGCGCATCCTCGACGGCGAATGGCCCGACCCGCGTACGCTCCAACGCCGCGAGGTGCGCGCCGCAACCGAGCGCCTCGCCGAGATCGTGCGCCAGCGAGCGGATGTAGGTCCCACGCCCGCAGCGGACATCAAGGGTGAGGAGTGGCGGCGCCCACGCGATGAGCGCAATCGAGTCGATGCGCACCTCGCGCGGCTCGCGTTCGACCTCGATACCCTTGCGCGCCAGTTTGTAGAGCGGCTTGCCTTTGTGCTTCAGTGCGCTGTACATCGGTGGTTTCTGCAGCACGATGCCCTGGAAGCGCTTGAGTACCTGCTCAACCTGGCCGCGCGTCACGGCTGAGCAGTCAGCCTCGCGCATCACCGCGCCTGCTGCGTCGTAGGTGTCCGTCTCGATCCCGAGGCGCACCACACCGCGATAGGTCTTCGGGGCGGAAAGGAGGAACTCGCTGGCTCGCGTGGCCGAACCGAGGAGTACCGGCAACACGCCCGAGGCTGCAGGGTCCAGTGTGCCAGCGTGGCCAACACGCTTTTCGCCGGTCAGGCGCTTCACCAGCCGCACCATGTCCAACGAGGTGGGGCCGACCGGCTTATTCAAGACGAGGATGCCGTCCAAACCTAACCCCTTCCCCTTCTCTCTAGGGAAGGGGCGGAAGGGAGGCTACTTCTTCTTCGACCTCTTTGGCTCCGGCTGGTAAGACGGATCCTGCTTCATGAGTTCGAGGAGGCGAGTCCCGCCCTCGATGCTCTCGTCGAGCACGAACGTCAGATAGGGGATGTGGCGCAACACAACGCGGTCGTGGAGTTGCCGCCTCAGGAACGACGCCGCTGCGCCAAGCCCTTCGATCGTCTGCGCCTTCTCTTCCTCGGAGCCGAGAACGCTGATAAAGACCTTGGCCGTTCTCAGGTCGGGTGCAACATCTACGTCCGTGATGCTCACCACTTCGGCGAGGCGCGGATCGTTCATCTCGAGGCGGACCAGATCGCTGAGTTCGTCGCGCAGCAGATCGTTGACCCGGCTTTGTCTACGGCTGCTTGGCATGGCAGACCTCCGCGAAGGAGGATGAGGTGTGTCCCGCCCTTCCCTTCGACTGCGCTCGGGCAGGCTTTCGGCTCAGGGCGACCAGGGTTAAGTCTGCGCTAGCGGGAGGTTTCCATATGGAAGAACTCCAACTTGTCGCCCTCTTTAAAGTCGTTCACGCCGTCAACGCCGATGCCACACTCGAGTCCGGCAGTCACTTCGCGAGCGTCGTCCTTGAATCGCTTCAGCGACGATACCGGCCCGGTCCCAACGACTTCCTTGCCGCGCTGGACGCGCACCCTGCTGTTGCGATTCACAGAGCCGTCCGTCACGTAGCAGCCCGCGATTCTGCCGCGCTTGCTCACGGGGAAGGCCGCGCGGACATCGGCGTGACCCTCGATAACTTCCTTGGTCACCGGTTCGAGGATGCCCTTCAGCGCCTTCTGCACGTCGTCGAGCAGTCCATAGATCACATCGTAGGTGCGGATGCGAACG
>JACQEE010000280.1 GCA_016200725.1 Chloroflexota bacterium | reverse complement strand
CTGGTAGCGCGACGACTTCTCGGTGTACGACGCCAGCCGGTTATCCTCCAGCACGTCGCAGGCCAGGCGCGAGAGGTTCTCCACGGCCATGTGCAGGACGGCGTGCTCGGCCACCGAGGCGTGCCCATAGCCCACGACCCATTTCTCGTTGAAGTCCGCCGCCTTGGACTCGGTCACCACCTTCGCAATCTCGTCGAACGACTGCGGGTTCCGCGATGTCATCGCGAACACCACCGCAATCTGCTCCTGGCTCATCGCGCGCGGGTCGAGCGGGTAAACGCGGAGTTGTTGGTTTGTTTGCGTTGTGGTCATCAGTGTAAGTTTGGCCCTCTGCTCCAGGCCCAGATGAACAGGGTAATCATTGCCGTGCCCACCCCAAGGTACACCACCAGAGCCAGCCAGAAGAAGGCTACGGCCGCGCGTGAACTCGATGCGCGCCGTGTGGCAAACTGCGGCGTGTCGTTCACGACGTACGTCCCCATGATTTTATCGTGCCATGTCTGCCGCCGCTCGTCCCACAGCGACCAGAAGAAGCCGGCACCGAGCGGTATGAGACTCAAAGTCGCCGCGGCGGCCCGCACCATCGAATGATAGAAGCCGGCGACCTCAGCATTCTCACGCACGACCCGCGTCTTCGCCACGTAGCCGCCGAAGGTCTTGCCCCGTCGAAAGCCAAACAGGTCGCCGACGATGAACGCCACGTTCACATATGGAATGAACACCGAGATGAGGTCAACGACCCACGTCAGCGCGCGCCGCTTCGTCGAGGCGATGTCCCCTTCGGCCAGCGTACCCAGCAGCGACCCGCAACGCTGGCAGAAAGTCGCGCTCGACAGGTTCTCCAGCGAGCAGTTGATGCACCGGACGGCGGGGCTTGTTGCGGCCATGCGCCTATTGTAGCGGCGTGCCTCTCACCCCGCCGCGAGCCTCAGCGCTTCGTCCAGCGCCGCCAGCGCGTACTCGAGCTGCTTGCGACTGATCGTCAGCGGCGGCGTCAGCGACAGCACGTTCCCGCGCAGGCCACCGCCCAGCATGATCACCCCTCGCTCCAGCATCGCCTGCACCACGCGACCCGTCGCCGCGACCGCCGGCGCCCTCTCTCCCTCTCCAGCTCCGCTGGAGAGGGACCCCCGACGAAGTCGGGGAGGGTGAGGTCGGTCCTCCACCAACTCGACGCCGATCATCAGGCCGAGGCCTCGCACGTCGCCGATCAGCGCGTGCCGTGATTGCAATTCGCGCAGCCGCGACATCAGCCACTCGCCCGTGCGACGCGCCAGTTCCGGCGCCTTCGCCCGCTCCAGCGCATCCAGCGACGCCAACGCCGCCGCGCACGACGGCGGGTCGGCCATGAACGTGCTCGCGTGCGGCGCCTCGACGTCATTGTGCCGCCAGGCGTCCATGACCTCCGCCCGCGCGACGCACGCCGAGATCGGCATCCCGCCGCCGAGCGCCTTGCCCACGCACACGATGTCCGGCTCGACGCCCCAGTGCTCGAAGGCGAACCAGCGCCCCGTGCGCCCGAAGCCCGTCATCATCTCGTCGAAGATCAGCAGCGCGCCGTGGCGAGTGCACAGCTCGCGCAGCCTCGACAGGTACTCCGGCGGCGGCACGCGCTCGCCTTCGCGACCCTGCACCGGCTCGATCAGCACCGCGCCAATAGGGCCAACCTTCGCAGGCGGATGCGCGAGCGAGCTTTCCATGGCGCTAAGGGAAGACGCTGACGCTTTGTTGGGCGACCGATAGGAATCCGGGTACGGCACCCGCACGACGCGCTTGTTGATCTGCGGCTCGAACCCTCGCGAAAACCGCTGTCGCGCCGTCACCGCCAGCGTCCCGTAACTCAGCCCGTGGTAGCCACCCTCGAAAGCCACGACGCCGTGACGTCCCGTCGCCAGCGCCGAGGTCTTCAGCGCCAGTTCCACCGCGTCGGCGCCGCTGATGCCGAACATCACCTTCCAAGGTCCGCCGGGCACGAACCTCGCCAGCCGCTCCGCCAGCGCCACCCGCAACTCGTGCGGATGCACATCTCCCAGGCCGTGCAACAGCGACGCGCTCTGCTTCTGTACGGCCCGCACGATAGCCGGATGGTTGTGCCCCAGCGCGGCGACGCCAAACCCCGCCGTCAGGTCGAGGTACACATTCCCATCGGCGTCGAGCACGTTCGCCCCGCGCGCCCGCGTCCATACGATCGCCTCGCCCGCCCCCATCGCCCCCGCCGACTCGACGCCTCGCAGCCGCGCCACCATCCGCCGCGACGCCGCCCCAGGCGGCTTCACCCGCACGCGCGGCAGCACCCGGCCGAAGTCTGGCGGCGGGCGAGACGAACTTGAGCGAGGAGTCATGGCGCTCAAGTATACCTAGGAAACACGGCCTCACCGGCGCGTAGTATCATCCCCTCACGGGGCGGAGGTGGGCCATGTACGACCTCTTGATCAAGAACGCGCGCATCGTCGACGGCAGCGGCGCGCCGTCATTCCACGGTAGCGTGGCCGTGCAGGGCGGCACGATCGCCGGCGTCGGCGACATCGACGGCTCAGCGCGACGCGTCATCGACGCCGATGGCCTCGCCGTCTCCCCCGGTTTCATCGACCTGCACACCCACTACGACGCGCAACTCATGTGGGACCCGCTCGCCACCTCCTCCTGCTGGCACGGCATCACCACCATCCTCATGGGCAACTGCGGCTTCACCCTCGCCCCGTGCAAACCGACCGCCACCGACCGCGACTATCTCATGGGCATCCTCGCGCGCGTCGAAGGCATCAGGATGGACGTGCTCAACAAGGGCCTCGGCTGGGAGTGGAGCACCTTCCCGCAGTACCTCGACCGCGTCGGGCGAAGCCTCGGCGTGAACGTCATGGCGCAGATCGGCCACTCCGCCGTGCGCTACAACGTCATGGGCGGCGACGCCTATGAGCGCGAGGCGAAGCCCGACGAGGTCGCGCGCATGCAGGCGCTCGTCCGCGAGGCGATGGCCGCGGGCGCGTGGGGCTTCTCGACGTCGCGCCAGATCTTCGACTACGCGATGAACGGCAAGCCGGTGCCCAGCCGCCTCGCCAGCGACGCCGAGTTGATGGCCCTCGGCTGCGTGCTCAAGGAGTTCGGGCGCGGCATCCTCGCCTACAACCCCAAGAACGACGGCACGATGCAGACGCCCGACAACTGGCCCTTCTTCGCCGCCATCTCCAAGGCCAGCGGTCGCCCCGTCGTCTGGAACGCGCTCTTCTACAAGCCCGAGCGGCCGCACGGCTACCGCGACATCCTCAACGCGATGGAGGACGCCAACTGGCAAGGCGGCCGCGTGTACGCGATGGGCTCCTGCCGCTCGATCGACTTCGACTTCTCGTTCACCTACACGATCCTCTTTCAGCACTTCTCCAAGTTCGGCAATGTGGTCGAGACGCCGGACCTCGCCGAGCGACGACGTCTACTCGGCGATCCCTCGCTGCGACCAGCGCTGCGCCAGGAGTTCGACTACCTCGTCGCCACGACGCTGCCGCGCCGCGACCTCAAGACCGTCGTCGTCCGCGAGGCGTCGCTGCCGAAGAACAAGCGCCTCGAAGGTCGGTACATCGCCGAGATCGCCGCCGAACAGCACAAGCATCCCTTCGACGCGATGCTCGATCTCGCCGTCGAGGAAAACCTCGCGACCGGCTTCGCCTACGAGGGCATCCTCAACGCCGACGACGACGCGGTGACCGAGATCCTGCGCCACCCGCAGACCATCGTGGGCGTCTCCGATGCCGGCGCGCACCTCGAATTCGACCCCGGCACTGACTACTCGACGGTGCTGCTCAGCAAGTGGGTGCGCGAGCGCAAGCGCCTCACGCTCGAGGACGCCGTGCGCCGCCTCAGCCACATGCCCGCGCTCGTGATGGGACTCACCGACCGCGGTCTCATCGCCGCAGGCAAGGCCGCCGACATCGTCGTCTTCGACCCCGACACTGTCGCCCCCTGCGCCCGCGAGAAGGTCTTCGACCTACCGGGGAACAATCCACGCATGTACCACAAAGCGCAGGGCATCCACTACACCGTCGTCAACGGCCAGGTGCTGCTAGAGCACGGCGTCCACACCGGCGCGACACCCGGCGCGTTGCTCCGCAGCGGCGACTACTCTACGTCGTAGCCTCGAGGAGACTCTTGTCCACCTATCTGCCCTGGAACGTGTCCGGCTCATACTTCGAGGCATGCAACTGCGAGGCGATCTGTCCCTGTCGGATTCAAAATGGGCGGCCCGGCAACCCCTCGACCTACGGCGTATGCGATTTCGCTCTTTCCTGGCTTATCAAAGAAGGCCGCGCCGCCGACATCAACCTCTCCGGCTTCGGCGTAGTGCTAGCCGCTTGGTATTCAGAGGCCGAGCCCGGCACGCCGTGGCGCGCCACGCTCTACGTAGACGAGCAGGCGAACTCAGCGCAGCGCGACGCCCTCGCGGCCATCTTCCTCGGTCGCGCGGGCGGCACGACACGCCAGAACTTCGCCGGCGCCATCGCCGAAGTTCATGCGGTGCGTCCAGCGCATATTGCGCTCGATCACACCCCAGGGCGCCGCAGCATCAAGGCCGGGGCCTGGGTGACTGTCCGGGAAGAGGCTGTCGTGGACGCGAGCGGTGCTGTCGCCTGCGGCATCCCCGGTTATGACCATCCCGGCCACGAACTCCGCGCCTCGCTGCTCAAGGTAGACGATGCTCCGCTCTGCTGGGAGTTCAACGGCCGCGCCGCCTTCGCTACTGACTTCGCCTATCGCTCGGACAAGTAGGTGCTATCGAGCAGCCCAACTTGTCCTAGAATCGCAACATCGCCTGTCGTATAGTAGTCGGCGGCCCACTTTCCTTCGGGAGTTTCGCATGAAGTATCGCAAACTGAATCGCACTGACCTTTCGCTCTCCGAGATCGGCTTCGGCGTCTGGACCGTCGCCACGAACTGGTGGGGCGTCATCGACGAGGCGAGCGGCGTCAAGTTGCTGCAGAAGGCGCTCGACCTCGGCGTCAACTTCTACGACACCGCCGACACCTACGGCAACGGCATCGGCGAGACGATCCTCGCCAAGGCGTTCAAGGGCAAGCGCAACGAGATCGTCATCGGCACCAAGTTCGGCTACGACTGGTACACGCACGCCGGCGCGCGCACCGGTCACAAGGAACTGCCGCAAGACTGGTCGCCGAAATTCATCCGCAAGGCGTGCGAGGAGAGCCTGCGCCGCTTAGGCACCGACCACATCGATCTCTATCAACTGCACAACCCGCGCATCGCCGCGATCAACGACGACGCCATCTTCGACACGCTCGAGCAACTGCATCGCGAGGGGAAGATCCGCTACTACGGCAGCGCGATTGGCCCCGACATCGGCTGGTTCGACGAAGGCAAGGCCTCGATGGAGTCGCGCCACGTGCACTCGGTGCAGATCATCCACAGCATCCTCGAGCAAGACCCGTCGCGAAAGTTCTTCCCCATCGCAAAGGCTACCAACACCGGCATGCTCTCGCGCGTGCCGCACGCCAGCGGCCTGCTCGACGGCACGGTCAACGAGCACACGGTTTTCCCCGAGAGCGACCACCGTGCCCATCGCAAGCGCGAGTGGCTCGACAGCAGCCTCAACAAAGTGAAGCAGATCCAGTTCCTCCGCGAGAACTACGAGATGACCATCGGTCAGGCGGCGTTGCAGTTCGTGCTCGCCGAGCCCAACATCATCTCGATCCTGCCCAACCTCACGAATGAGCCGCAGCTCATCGAGTTCTGCGCCGCGACAGCGAAGTCGCCGATCGCCAAGGCCGACGTGCAACGCCTCTACGCACTCTTCGACAACGACTTCTGCCTCGAGCCCGCGCAGGCCGCGCACTCGGCGTGACGCGACGGGCCGTCGCGTCAACCCTCACCCTGCACCCTCTCCCGACTACGGGAGAGGGGAAGATAACAAAGATCGAGGGAGGCCCTTTCGGCCTCCCTCGATTCGCGTCTGGTCATATAGACCGGTGAGAACTTTCCCGCGCCACCGTCGCCGCGACTCGCGGATCGGTACCCGGGACTGCGTCCTCGCTCTGCGGCACTTGCCTACTAGCGATGACGCCGTTCCTCCGATAGTAGAGTCCTACTTCTTGGATTTCTTCTTGGGTTTCTTCTTCGCCATGGTTTCCTCCTTCCGCTGAGGTTTGACCTTGAGGATCGGTTGTGCTGGTTATCGCCCCACAACCGCATCATGTCGTTTGAGTCCTGAAAATAATGTCATGTGTGGTGACCTACTGTCAATAGCCCGTGCCGCAAAATTTACGCGAGTATCTCAATTCATTCACATCATGCGGCGTGTGCCCGCCACCTCGCGATTTCGTTTTCGCCTACAATGCGCCCGTATGTCTGCCTCATCCCACATCTGGCTGAACGGGCGTTTGGTGCTTGCTGCGGAGGCGCGCGTCTCCGCGTTCGATCATGGGCTCCTCTACGGACACGGCGTGTTCGAGACGATGCGCGTCTATCGCGGCCGCGTCTTCCGCCTGCGCTCGCATCTCGATCGTCTTGCCGACGGCGCGCGCATTCTGGAGATTTCGTTGCCGCCACACGACACTCTCGAACGCGCGGTTGCCTCCGTTCTCGAGGCGAATCGCTTGAGCGATGCGCGCATACGTCTGACCGTTACCGCTGGCGAAGGGCCTGCGCGACCCATCGTCCCTGCGCCGGGACCACCGACCATTTTGATCACATGGTCGCCGCTCGCGACTCTCGACACAACAGCATGGGAGCGCGGCTATCGTCTCTGCCTCGCCAGCACGCGACGCCACAGCGCCTCGCCGCTGGCGCGCATCAAGGCCACGAATTATCTCGAGAATCTGCTCGCGCATGCGGAGGCGGTGCGTCAAAGCGCGGACGATGCGATCCTGCTCAACGAGCGCGACGACGTCACCGAGTGCTGCCTCTCGAATCTTTTCATCGTCCGGGACAAGCGTGTGGTAACTCCATCGCTAGACTGCGGCCTGCTGCCCGGCATCACGCGCGCTGCTGTGCTAGAGGTCGCGGCTGAGTGCAGGGTCAACGCATCGGAAGAGCGCGTGACTATGAAACAGCTGGTCGCAGCGGATGAAGTGTTCGTCACCAACTCGATTGTTGAGGTAGAGCCGGTTACCGCGATCGATGGCAAGCGCATCGGTGATGGCACACCGGGGCCGGTGACACGCCAAATGGCGAACGAATACCAGCGGTTGGTGGCTCGAGAACTGGGGCTGAGCGACGGCTAGGTTCGCGCGGCGGGCGCCTGTGTCTGGGCAGTCGATGGGCGGCGTCGCCAGGGCAATCGCAATCGTAGTTCGCCCTTTTCCCACGACACCAGGATGTTCCCCGCGAGGAACAGTCCCCCATACGTCGCCGCCACGACGCCGATGAGCAGCACGAGCATGAAATTGCGGATCGTCTCGCCGCCGAAGAGATAGATGGCGAGGATGGCCACGAGCGTCGTGATGCTGAGGTTCAGATTGCGCGCCAAGGTCTCGTTCAGGCTCACATTCACCGACGTCGCGAAGTCTCGGGCCGGGAAACGGGCGACATTCTCGCGCACCCGGTCGAACACCACGATGGTGTTGTTGATGCTGTGCCCGATGATCGCCAGCACGCCGACGATCATGAGCGAGTCGATCTCCACGTTCGTGAACTTCGCCAGCAGCGCGAACATGCCCACAATGATCAGGATGTCGTGCACGAGCGTCACCACGGCCGTCGCGCCGTAACGGAACGGCCGGTTGACCTTGCGGAACGCGTACCAGATGTAGAGCAGGATACCGACCGTTCCTGCGATAACCGCGTAGATCGTGTGCGTGATGCTTCGCTTCGCGATCTGCGAGTCCACCGTAGCGAACTGCACCGTCTTCTCATCGAGCGGCCCCGCCTCTTTGAGTGCGCGCACGATGGTGCTGCGCTGATCGCTCGCCGGGCGGCTGCCTTTGATGAACAGGCCGTCCGTCCGCTGTTCGATGCTCAGGTCCGTGTAGCCAAAGGGTTGCAGCGCCGTCTTGACGGTGTCAGGCGCCACCGGCGGGTTGAATATCAGCGTCGTCGCCACGCCTTCCGTGAAGTTGAACGGCTGTTGCTGCACGCCCGAGAAGGCTTCTGCCAGATTGCTAAAGAACGCTTGGTTGAGGTTCGCATCGAACTTGTGCCCGGCGATGAAGAACGAGCCATTGCCGTTATCTCGCAAGATCATCCGGTTATTGATCGCTTCTGCGACCTTCTCTTGATCGTTGAAGTGCCCTTGAATGAGTGGCGTGGCTGCCGCGTCGATTGGCGTCTGTTTCGCCGGTCCATATTTCTGCTCGAGGTAGTTGATCAGCGATTGCCGCACGCCCGGCGCGGTATTGACGCCGGTCAGCAACAGTCCTGTGCCGTCATCGACTGAAACCGAGATCGCCGGATTTCCGAAGGAGATGAGTTCGCGGCGCATCGTAGCCAGGTCTACAGGGGCGCCGTAGTTCAGCGTCATTGCGATGGTGTTCTCGGCCGGCAGGTCTGCAGGGACGTTGTTTCCGAAGCGAGCGGTAAGCGCATCGATAATCTTCTGCCGCGTGCCGTCCGGTGCCGCCTTCGCGCCGACAAAGAGGCGGCTCACGTCCAATTTCAGCACCAACGAAGCCGCGATGCCTTGCTTGGTCAATTCATCCTTAGCATCCGCCAGAGTAGGCGGAGTGTCGAACTTCATGATCAGCCGAAGGTCGTTGCTCTGGTCGAACTGCGTCAGGGTGGCCTTGCCGAACTGGACGTCAAGTCTCGCGAGCAGATCATCGCGCTGCTGCGGCGTGATCGCGTCGCCGAGCACTGCGAAGGTGTTTGCGCCGCCGGCCGTGTCGGTGATCAAGCCGATGCCCAGCTGCTGCGCCTGCTGCGTGAACTGGGGAAGGGTTACGTCTGGCCCAAAGTCGATGACGAGCGCTAGGTCCTTGTCCGCTTGGAAGCGCGTCACGTCCGCCGGGCCGAGCGCTTGCTGCAGATTGGCGACGACCGATTCGACCTTGTCCGGCGTAAGGCCGCGGAGCAGGAACGTCCCCGGGCCGTTGCGGCGCACCGTCGCATTCGCGGCAACGTTCTCCGTCGCCAGCGTGGACAAAATCTCAGCCTGGACTTTCGACAGCGTCACCGGCGCGGTGAAGCGCACGGTAAAGAGCCGTCCATTGGAGAAGTCGAACGGCGTCTTCGTGTTCTCGCCGAAGCGCGTGTCCAGCGCCCCGAGCGCCTTGTCGCGCAGGTCAAAGGCGATGTCCTTCCCGGAGAGGAGGAGGGCGTCGCTCGTAATCTGCGTCGTGATAACCGTCGGCGCGCCTTGTTTAGTCAATTCGTCAGCGACGTCCTTCGCGGCCACGGCATTCTTGAACTGGATCTGTGTCGCTACATCACCCTGGCCGTTGAAGTCGACGCGATCGAAGGCCCCGTAGGCCTGCTGCCATTTCTGCAGCACAGGGTTGAGCACGTCGTCCCCTGTGCCGGGCGCCACGACGAGGATGCGATTCGCATCGGGGTTGCCCAACTGCACCGATGCTGGCGGCGTCTGTCCGAAATAGGCGAACAGTGTTCCTGTGTTTACAGCGTTCGCGAACGTCACGCTCGCCGCGAGGTCTGTCGGCCCATCGAAGTTGACGGTCGTTACCTTGCCGAATTGTTTCTCCAGAATAGGCAGCAGTCCTTCTTCGATCACCTTCGTCCGGATGAGGAAGCTCTTATCGCCAGATTGCTGAATCGTGGCCTCTTTCAGACCGATCGCGTCGAGCTTCCCCCGCACGTCCTGGAGACTTACCGATTCCTTGAACGTGGCGTCGATCGAGCTGCCGCTCGAGAACTCGAGGCCGAACGGCAGGTGCGGCGGCACGATCAGCGCCACGATGGCCCCCAGCACGAGAAGGCCAGTGAACAGGTAGAACCATTTGCGCCAGCGGACGATATCAAACACGAGGGGCTCCGGGGCCTATGAACTTTGGGGCTGCGGGGCCCCTGGCTTGGTTTCCGATTTGGTGTCCACGAATAACTCGGTGCGCTTGCTGATGCCGGTGCCGACGAGTTGCCGCAGCAGCGTCCGGCTGATCGTGATCGCGGTGAACATGCTGACGAGCACCGAGATGAGCATGATTATCGCGAAGCCGATGACCCGCGGCTCGCCCAACTGATCGCCGAACCACCACAGGATGCACATCACGATGACCATCGCGACGTTGCTATCGCGGATGGCGCTCCACGCGCGATCGAAGCCCGTCTCGATGGAACCGCCGAGCGACCGGCCCGACCGCAGCTCTTCCCGCATACGCTCGAAGATGATGATGTTCGAGTCCACCGCGAAACCAATGGAGATGATGAAGGCGGCGATGCCCGACAGCGTGAGCGTGACGTTCGTCATTTTAAAGATGGCGAGCACGAGCAAGGCATAGATGCTAAACGACACAATCGAAACAAGGCCAAGGAACCGGTAATACAGCAGCACGAATGCTGCCACCAGTGCGACGCCGATCGCTCCCGCGACCAGGCTCTTGTGCAGCGAGTCGTCGCCGAGCGTAGACGAGACGTCTTGCTCGCGCACCACCTTGATGCTCACGGGCAGGGCACCAGCGTTCAGCTGGATGGCGAGCCGCTTCGCCTCGGCGCTGGCCAGGCCGGTGATGCGACCCGTGCTCGTGATCACCGCTTGAATGATCGGCGCGGAAATCAACTGGTTGTCGAGAAAGATACCGAGGGGCTTCTGGAGGTCGCGCCGGGTGATCTGCTCGAACATGCTCGCGCCCTCGCCGTTGAACTCGAAGGTGACTTCTGGGAATCCGGTGTCCGGCGCCGAAACGGCCTGGGAGGTAGGCCGCAGGAACGAGCCGGTCAGGGGCTTGACGACACCGCCGTTGCCCGTCGCCGCGGCGCGCTGCCAGCTCGGACACGCGGCCGCACTCGACGCTG
>JACQEE010000020.1 GCA_016200725.1 Chloroflexota bacterium | reverse complement strand
GATCCTCGGCGGCGACGTCGAGTTTGCCGCGTCCCAGCGCGCTGAACTGCTTGCGCAGCGAAATGAGACGCTTCATCCACCACAGGAGCGAGTCGGGGTTCGCCTGCTGCGCCTCGACGTTCACCGCCTCGTAGTGGTACTCGGGGTCGATGACGACCGGCAGGTACAGGCGTTGAGGATTGGCCTTGGAGAAGCCGGCGTTGCGGTCGCCGTTCCACTGCATGGGCGTGCGGACGCCGTTGCGGTCGCCGAGGTAGTAGTTGTCGCCCATGCCGATCTCGTCGCCGTAGTACATGATCGGCGTGCCCTGCATCGAGAAGAGTAAGGCGTTCATCAACTCGATCTTCTTGCGGTCGTTGTTGAGCAATGGCGCGAGGCGGCGGCGGATGCCAAGGTTAAGGCGGGCGCGAGGATCCTTGGCATAGATTCTGTACATGTAGTCGCGCTCTTCGTCGGTGACCATCTCCAGCGTCAACTCGTCGTGATTGCGAAGGAACATTGCCCATTGGTTAGCTGGAGGGATCTGCGGCGTCTGCTCCAGGATGTCAATGATCGGGTAGCGGTCTTCCATGCGTATGGCCATGAACATGCGCGGCATGATGGGGAAGTGAAAGGCCATGTGGCACTCGTCGCCCTGGCCGAAATAGGCGACGGCATCCTCAGGCCACTGATTCGCCTCCGCGAGCAGCATTCGCGCTGGGTAGCGTTCGTCGACGTACTTGCGCAGGCGCTTCAAGAACTGGTGTGTCTCCGGGAGGTTCTCGCAGTTCGTCCCTTCGCGCTCGAAGAGGTACGGTACCGCGTCGAGGCGCACGCCGGATACGCCCATGCCGAGCCAGAAATCCACAGCACGGTACATGGCGCGCTCGACGGCCGGGTTGTCAAAGTTCAGGTCGGGTTGGTGCGAGTAGAAGCGGTGCCAGTAATAGGCGTTGGCGACAGGGTCCCAGGCCCAGTTTGAGGTCTCGAAGTCCTTGAAGATGATGCGCGCATCCTGGTACTTGTCGGGCGTATCACTCCAGACGTAGAAGGCGCGCTCGCTGGCGCCTGGCGCTGCGCGGCGGGCGCGCTGGAACCAGGGGTGCTGATCGGAGGTGTGGTTGGCCACAATCTCGGTGACGACGCGGATGCCACGCCGCGTCGCCTCGCGAAGGAAACTACGGAAGTCGGACAGCGAGCCGTACGACGGATGGACGTTGAAGTAGTCGGCGATGTCGTACCCGTCGTCGCGCAACGGCGAAGGGTAGAAGGGCAGCAGCCAGATCGTGTTGACGCCAAGGTCCTGGACGTAGTCGAGTTTCTGCTCGAGGCCGGCGAAGTCGCCGATGCCGTCGCCGTTGATGTCGTGGAAGGCACGGACGTGAATCTGGTAGATGATCGCGTCTTTGTACCAGAGCGGGTCGTCCTGCTGGACGAAAGGCGAAACGGCGGGCAGAGGCGCGGCCTTGACCATCTCAGGATCCCCGGCCGGCAACGGCGGCGCCCGGACGCGCTGGCGACCACTTGGGGAGCCCTGTGCGAACTTGTGCCAAGTGGAAGATGTGGGCGATGGTCCGTTTGGGGTTCAACTCGACGAAGTTGCGCGCGCCCTTCCAGGCATAGCGTCCGCCGCCCAGCAGGTCATGCACCTCGAAGGCCCGCCCGGCGTCGAGACCCAGCGCGCCCAGGTCGAGGGTGACCCAGCCGGAGTGCGTGTACTCGGGCTGCAGGTTGACGATCATGAGCACGACGTCGGACTTGTCGGGAGTGGCTTTGCTGTAACAGAGGATGCGCTCGTTGTCGGTCCCGTGGAAGTGGAGGCTCCAATCGCTTTGCAGCGCCGGGTGCTCGCGACGGGCCTGGTTCACGACGCCGATGACGCCGGCGATGCTACGTTGGTCGTTCACGTTCCAGTGCTTGACCTCGTACTTCTCCGAGTCCAGGTACTCTTCGCTGCCCTTCTCGCGCGGCGTGTTGAGGCGCAACTCGAAGGCCGGGCCGTAGATGCCGTAGTTCGCCCCAAGGGTCGCGGCGAGCACGAGGCGGGTGGCGAAGGCCTCCGGCGGTCCCTTCTGCAGATACTCGTTCAGGATATCCGGCGTATTGGGCCAGAGGCTCGCGCGGAAAAACTCGCGCACCGGCGTCTGCGTCAGTTCGGTGAAGTACTCCGTGAGGTCCCACCGTTCGTTTCGCCAGGCGAAGTAGGTGTAGGACTGCGAGAAGCCCAACTTCGCGAGGCGGTGCATCACCTTCGGCCTCGTGAAGGCCTCCGAGAGGAAGATGACCTCGGGATGCTCGCGCTTCACTTCGCGGAGCAACCACTCCCAGAACGCGAAGGGCTTCGTATGCGGGTTATCTACGCGGAAGATCTTGACGCCCTGGCTCACCCAGAAGAGCACGATGCTCTTCATCTCGTTCCAGAGGTTCTCCCAATCGTCCGTCTCGAAGTCGAGGGGGTAGATGTCCTGGTACTTCTGCCAAGGTCGGGGTGGATCGCCTTGTGACCGCCTTCTTGGGAGCCGATGGCCCAGGGGCTGCCGGGATCGCTCGGCTGCGCCTGCTGGCTGTTGTTGCGCCCCTTGCGATAGGCATGGCCGATGGGGTGGATCGGCGCCAGATAGAGCACGTCGAAGCCCATCTCAGAGATGTACGGCAACTTGTCGATGACATCCTCGAACGTGCCGTGGCGTCCTTTTTCCGTGGCGGCGGAGCGGGGAAACATCTCATACCAGGCGCTGAAGCGAGCCTTCAACGGGTCGACGATGGCGCCCAGTACGCGGTCGTATTCCGAGGCGAAGGCGCGGTCGGGGAAGCGGTCCATCAGGTTGGAGAGACGCACGGTCAATGCATCGTGCGCGCGGTCGCTCATCGAGCGCCGCTTCGAGGTGAGCGAGCGCACGAACTCTTGCAGGTGCTCGCGGGCCTTGCCCGTCGCGCGGTGCGCCGCCGCCTCGATGAGCTCAGCGCCGGACAGCAGATCCACCGATACGTCGTGGCCAGCGTCGACCTTCTTGCTTGCTCGTGCCCATCGGCGAAGATGTCCGCCTCGACGACCACCTCTTCGCCAACGACGCGCTTGATCGGAAAGCGTCCGCCATCGATCTCCGGCGATACGCTCTCGATGACGACCCGCCGGCGTGTATCCGCGCCTTCCATCGCTCCTCCGTGAAGAAGTAAGGGCTTTCAATTCTCGCACAGGTTCGCCACATCTTGCAGCGCTCGACACGGGCGGGAGGGGGCGCTACGGACGAGACGAACTGCCTGCTCAACCCTCTCCCAAAATCACCCCGCGCTGTGTACTCTTTGGAACGAGGGCGAACGCCGCAGTAGAACACCGTCGAGGCGCTGCTCTTGCCGACCCAAGACTTTTCGCTGCTGAAAGACTTCGCCACCATCATGGCCGTGGCGGGGGGAGCGCTCGTTCTCTTCCGGCGGTTTGGTCAGCCGGCGATCCTGGGCTACCTCGTCGCCGGCGTGCTCATCGGGCCGTACTCGTTCTCGCATCCCGCCGTTGACGACCCCGACCTCATCCGGCGGCTCGCTGACCTGGGCCTCGTCCTGATGCTCTTCTCGATCGGCCTGGAGTTCGGCCTCGACCGCATCCGCCGCCTGGGGTTCGCCATCCTGGGCATCGCGGCTGTGGAGATCACGGTCATGGTCGCGCTGGGCTACGAGTTGGGACGAGCGATGGGTTGGAACGGGATGAACGCCATCTTCCTCGGCGCGGCGATGGCAATCAGCAGTTCCGCCATCCTGGCGAAGGTGCTGCGCGACAGCGGCCAACTGCACGGACGGCGCGGCCAGGTCATCATCGGCATCCTGGTAGTCGAAGACTTCGCCGCGGTGCTGCTGCTCACCGTGCTCTCCGGCGTAGCGACCACGGGCACGTTGGATGTAGCCCACGTGGGCACGCTGGCCGGCAAACTGGCGCTCTTCGTAGGCTCAGCGGTGATAGTGAGCGGCTTCTTCGCGCCGCGCATCATCGATGTCGTCGATAAACAAGGTTCGAGAGAGACGCTGCTCATCACCGCATTGACCTTCTGCTTCGGCCTCGCCCTCGTCGCCGAGCGCCTCGACCTGTCGGCAGCCGCTGGCGCCTTTCTGATCGGTGCGGTGCTCGGAGATACGAAACACGCCAAGAACCTCGAGGAGATGACTGCGCCGCTGCGCGACGTTTTCGCCGCGATCTTCTTCGTCTCCATCGGCATGCTGGTCGACTTTTCGTTGATCGACAACTACTTATGGGAGGCGATGGTCGTCTCCGCCGTATTCATCATCGGCAAGATCGCCGCGAACAGCATCGGGGCCTACCTTTCCGGGGAGGATACGGAGACGTCGCTTGGTATCGGCATGGGGATGCCGCAGGTCGGCGAGTTCTCGCTGGCCATCGTGAAGACGGGCGCCGATGCTGGAGCGGTTGGTCCGTTCCTCTACCCCGTCGTTACGCTCATGACGGCGATCACGTCGTTCACGTACCCGCACATCGCGCGGTCGCCGGAGCGCGCCTACGCCTATGTGTCGAGAGTCGCGCCGCGGTGGCTCCGGGGCTGGGCATTCAACCTGCGCGCCGCTAGCAATGCTTTTCGCACGATGATGGCCACGACTCCGAAACGGCGTGCCGCCCTGGTAGGAGCCTTGCGCGTCGTTGCGCTCAATCTCATGCTGATCATGGCGCTTCTGGCGATCGGGCCCTTCATCCTGCGCTCTACAGACACGCTGACGAAGCACATCCCGCTGCGCGCTAACGTCCTCGGGCTCGCCATCGGC
>JACQEE010000260.1 GCA_016200725.1 Chloroflexota bacterium | reverse complement strand
GGTCGATGTGGTTGAGGCCGTTGCGGCTGACGCCGATGAGTCGCAGATCGGCGGCCTGCTCCATCACATCAGCGAAGACGAAGTCGCCCTCGACCACGAGGTAAGCGACGCGCTCGTCGCGCAGGCGCTTGGCGAGTTCCTCGGGGTCGTAGATGCGCCGCGTGTCCAGCCACGACTCGTAAGTGACGCGAAGCGATTTTCGTAACCGCGCCAACTCCGGCTCGGCGAAGGGGGCGAGGATGAGAGCGTGGTTCACGGCTGAGTCACCAGGAAGAGACTAACCACAAAGCACACAAAGACCACAAAGTATGAAATTCTAGATGTATCCGACAAATCAAAATCCTCTTGGTGTGTTTTGTGACCTTTGTGGTTAATTTTCCCCTAGCAACGCGCGGGCGGCGTTGTGGCCGCTGCGCACGGCGCTCTCCATGGTGGAGGGCCAGTCGGTGTCTGTCCACTCGCCGGCGAGGTACAGGTTGGGCACCGGCGTGCGCGATGGCAGGCGGTACTTCCCCGAGCCGGGGCGCGGCGAGAAAGTGGCGTAGCGCTCGCGGACAACGATGGAGCGAGTGAGGGTCGCACCCTTCACGGCGGGAAACGCCTTCGCCAGTTCGCCGACCATCAGCGGCACGAGCTCCTCGTTGGTCATATCGATGTACTTGTGCGCCGCGCTGAGCGAGAGGCACAGGCGCTGCCCGCCATTTGGGTGCCGTTCGTCCTGAGCCGATAGCCTGCCCTGAGCAGAGCCGAAGGGAAGGATGAACGGGGTCTTATCGAAGACATATTGCGCCTCGTTGTCCAGCAGGGCGATGAAGTCGCCGAAGTCGGCGACGCGGCGGTCGAACCACAGGTGTAAGTTCACGATGGGCGACATCGCGAGTCGCGATCCGCGTTCGAAGAACTCGTGCTTGGCCAGGCCGTCGGGGAGCAGTTTGCGCAGGAGTCGTGGCGGCACCGCGAGGACGTAGGCGTCGGCGACGATGGGCGGTTCGCTGTAGAGGCGCGCGCGGTCGATGCCTTCGAGCGAGCCTTCGAGCCGCTCCAGGCTCTTGCCGAGCATCACGGTGCCGCCCCGCGACTCGATGTACTGCTGCGCCTCTTTCATCAGGAGCGTCGAGAGCCCGACCTTGGAGATGCCGACGTCGGCGCCGTGCGCGTCGCGGAAGAAGCCTTCCTGGAAGACCATGATCGCCTGCGAGGCGCTCACGCGCTTCGAGGGGTCGTTGAGCGTAGGGATGACGATGAGGTCCCAGAAGCGGGCGATGGTGGCGTCGGACTGCCCGTATCGCTTGAGCCAGTCGGCGAAGGTGACGTCATCGAGCGCGCGGCGCTGGTCGAAGGAGAGTTTGCGCATCGCTAGGATGGCCTTGGCGGCGGCGCGCTTGTCACGCCAGGTGAGGTGCCGATAAGTGGCGAAGGAGGGCAGGAGGTGAAGTGGCGCAGGGAGTGGGGACGAGGCCAATCGCGAGAGGCGCCGCTTCGCGTCCATGACGGGGACGCGCATGCGGCGCTGGACGCTGGTGCGCGAAGCGACGCCGAGTTTCTCAAGCAGCCCGATGTAGGCGGTGCAGCACTTCATGTAGATGTGCTGGCCGTTGTCCACCTCCTCGCCGGACTCCTTGTCCACGAACGAGTAGGTGCGTCCGCCGAGGTAGGGTCGCCTCTCCAGCAACGTGACCTGGCAGCCGCGGTCGGCGAGATCAATGGCCGTGGTGATGCCGGCAAGGCCGCCGCCTATGACTAGGACGCGCTTCGTGGCGTTGGCCCCAGCGTGGTTGTCAGCCATAGGCGTCCGGCGAGCAGGAGTTTCTGGCGCGCGGGCAGGCTCACGCGGCCCTGGTAGACGTCGTAGCCGCGCGCCTCGATGCGGTCGAGCACGTTGCTGTACAGGCCGCGTAGGACGGCCGGGCAAACCCGCGTGCGCCGGGGCACGAGCGGCAGCAGCCGTCCGCCGCTGGCGAAGTAACCGCGCGCCCGCTCCGCCTGGAAGCGCATTAGCGACCGGAAGGCGTCGTTGACGACTCCCGCGCGGAGATCGGCTTCGCTATAGCCGCACTGGCGCAACTCGGCCTGCGGGATGTAGATGCGGTCGCGCTCGGCGTCCTCCTTGACGTCGCGCATGATGTTCACCAACTGCATCGCGTAGCCGAGGTCGATGGCGTGCTGCTTCGCCTCGTCGCCGCCGTGATAGCCGAAGATCTCGATGCAGATGAGGCCGACGACCGAGGCGACCTTGTAGCAGTACTGGCGCAGGTCGTCAAAGGTCTCGTAGCGGCTGATGCTCAGGTCCATGAGCACGCCGTCGATGATGGCGTCGAAATAGTCGCGCGGGATGCGGTAGCGCTGCACGGCGTCGGCGAGCGCGACGAAGGCATGACCGCCTGGTCGACCCGCATACGCCTCGTGCAGGCGGCGCCGGTGCGCTTCGAGCAACTCGCGCTTGCTCCCGACCGGGCGCGCCTCGTCCGAGTAGTCGTCGCTGAAGCGGCTGAAGGCGTAGACGGCGTAGATCGCGTGGCGTTGGGCTTTGGGCAGCGGGAGGAAGGCGAAGTAGAAGTTCTTGGCCTGGGTCTTAGTGACCTGGCGGCAGTATTCGTACGCCTCGCGCACCGAGGGGTTGGCGGCAGCGGATTGGTTCTGCGAGGTGGTGGTCGTATCCATAGTGCGACCCCTCGACGGGGTGCGTCGAGCGCTAGCCGCGGCGGAAGGGACTCGCAAGTCGTTGCGCCGTGAGTCGGGCAAGCGCGCCGCTCGCGAGGCGGAACTTGCGCCACGGACCGACAACGGGCCTCTTGGAGAGCACATCGTAGTCCTGGCGCTCGATCGCGTCGAGGACGGCCATCCCGCCGGACGTGAAGAGGCGCAGATCGAGGCGCAGTTCGGGCTCGACCATGTCGACCAACTTCAACCCTTCCTGGAATAACGTGCGCGTTCGCTCGACTTCGAACTGCAGCAGGCGTTTGAAGTTCAGATTGCAGACGCCGGCCGCGAGTTCGCCCTCGGCGTAGCCGAAGCGCTGCATATCCTCGAGCGGGATGTAGATGCGGCCCATCGCGAAGTCGCGGCGCACATCCTGCCAGAAGTTGGCCAGTTGCAGCGCGATGCACGTCGCGTCCGAGAGGCGCTGCCGTTCAGCATCCTGGTAGCCCCACACGGCGAGCACCATGCGCCCGACCGGCGTCGCCGAGTGCTCGCAGTAGTGGAGGACATCGGCGTAGGTCGCGTGCCGCTTGATGCGTTGGTCCATCCGGTTCGCCTCGATGAGGCGGTGATACGGCTCGATCGGCTGGGGGTGTTCGGCGATAGTCTGCGCGAGAGCCTTGAGGATGGGATGTCGCGGCTCCTGCCCACGC
>JACQEE010000254.1 GCA_016200725.1 Chloroflexota bacterium | reverse complement strand
GTTCGTTGCGCGGCCGACGTTTCACTATCCGCAGAAACTTGCGCGCTTCCGCGAGTTGGTGCGAGAACACATCGATCTCGCCGCGCTCGCCCTCTGATCGTTCGCGCAGTTTCACGATCGAGCGCAAACGTATTGTTCTCGGGCAACTTCACGCAATCCGAACCACATCGCGTCACTAGCGAACCGTCTCGCGTCACACGCATGACAACGCGCGGCACACACTCAAAGCACACGCGCGCGCCCTCGCGCAGGTGTCGCGTAGCCGTGCACAGTCACATTGCATGCAGTGCAGAACGGCATATAATTTTATCCGTAGACTAAAATTTAATTGGGAGGCGGGTGAGATTGGAAGGCTTAGGCACGCACCTATTGCTCGAACTTCGCGACTGCGACCCCGCACAGCTCGATAATCTCCCGTTCATCCGCAGCACGATGCTCAAGGCCGCCCGAGATCTCGGCGTCACGGTCTTGAGCCACCACTTCCACAAGTTCTCCCCGCAGGGCGTTACCGGTATCATTTCCATCGCTGAATCTCATTTCAGCATCCACACGTGGCCGGAGCATGGCTACGCCGCTGTGGACATCTTCACCTGCGGGACCTCATGGCCACCCGCTCAGGCCGCGCGGATGATCATCGATGGTCTCCGCTCTCGCGATCCGGAGATCAGGGAAATCAAACGCGGCCTCCTTCCGGTATACTCACGATAGTTTGTTCCTCGTGGTGCCGGAACGGCGATGCTCCCCGACTCGAATAAGTGGTACGTCGAACCTGTGCGCCGCACGCTCCTGCTGCAGCTGGAGCTGAGGCGCGTCGTCTATTCCGGCCATACTGCGTTCCAGGCCGTCGATATCATCGAGACCGAGCCCTTTGGGCGGACGCTCGTGCTCGACGGCAAGACGCAGTCGTCCGAGGCAGACGAGGCCATCTACCACGAGGCACTCGTCCATCCCGCGATGCTCTCGCACCCTGACCCGAGGCGCGTGCTCATCGCGGGCGGCGGCGAGGGCGCGACGCTGCGCGAAGTGCTCGGATACCGCAGCGTAGAACGCGCCGTGATGGTCGACCTCGACCGGGAGTTGGTTGAGTTGTGCAGACAACACCTGCCGCAGTGGCACCAGGGGGCGTTCACGGATCCGCGGTCGGAGTTGGTCTTTGCGGATGCAGCCTACCATCTCGAGCAGCACCCATCGCTGTTCGACGTCATCATCGTAGACATCACGGACCCGATCGAAGGTAGCCCGTCGCTCGGGTTGTTCAGCATGGAGTTCTATGAGTTGGCATTGAGCCGCCTGACTCCGCATGGCGTCCTCGCTGTTCAGGCGGGCCCTGCGAGCCACGGTCTCACAGGGGCATACACTGCGATTTCGAAGACCATCGAGGTTGCAGCCGGCAATGTGCGTCCGTATCGCGTCGAAGTGCCGTCGTATGGCGGCGTGTGGGGTTTCGCGCTCGCGGGCAAGGCACCGTTGCCCGCGCTAACGCCTCATGATGTAGATGACCGCATCGCCAAGCGCGTCACGCGAGAACTCAAAGCCTACGATGGCGAGGCGCATCTGGAGATGTTCTCGCTGCCGAAGTGGCTCCGCCGCGAGTTGGCGGCGCAACAGCCTATCGCCACCGAGGACCGGCCGGTCGTCGTTGACTGAGGTTAGAGCGGCTCGGGTTCAATGAGGCCGAAGTCGCCGGCGCTTCTCCGGTAAACGACAGCGTACTCTCGCGTCTCGGCGTTCATGAACATATAGAAGTCGTGGCCGAGCATCAGCATCTCCGCAATCGCTTCGTCGGCGATCATTGGTTTCATCGCGTAACGCTTGCGGCGCACGAGGACTCCGCTCTCCGGCTCGACGGCTGGTTCGGGCCCAAGGACCTCCGCCGGTTTCTTTGGATGCCGCTGTTCAGAACGATAGAGGCGCGCCTTGAAACGCTGGGCCTGTCTCTCCAGGGCATGAACAACCGCATCGGTGGAGGTGCGAAAGTCCGAAGATCGGTGCTGCGCGCGGAGCATCGAGCCGTTTGACGACAGGGTGACCTGCACGATGGCGCGATCAGCGACAGACCGTGTCTTTTCAAACGTCAACTCGATCTTGGCACGGGCGGCGGCGGGCAAGTACCGCTCAAGTTTAGTTACTTTCTTTTCGGCGTAATCGCGCACATCGTTGGCGATGCCAGGGTTGCGAGTCAAGAGCTGGATGTCCATGATGTGCTCCTTTGCGATGGATCGGGAGCAGGGACAGCACCATTCTCTCACTGTGTGACTATCGAGGCAAAGACAGGCCGCCAGCGGTCGTTTAGAGTTGGCGTGCCACGGTCAGGCCGATGACGCTTGATGCGCCAGCGTTTTTGAGCGCCTGCGCACAGGCATCGAGCGTGGCACCAGTGGTGCAGACGTCGTCGATGAGCAGGATGCGCTTGTCGAAGAGCGGTCGCGTTGGTCGGAAGACGTCGCGGACTTGCGCCCAGCGAGCGCCGCTGCTACCTGACCGCGCCTGCGGCGGCGAGTGGCGAGTGCGCTCGACGCAATGCGCATCGAGTGGAAGGCCTCGCCACAGGGCGACTGCTTTCGCGATGAGTTCGGCCTGGTTGTAGCCACGCTGGCGCAGGCGGTCGCGGTGGAGCGGCACAGGGATGATCGTGTCCACATCGAGGTGATGTTGCTCGAGGAAGTCATCGAGATGCGCGGCGAGCACCGGCGCGATGTCGCGGACGCCGAGGTACTTCAACTGGTGAATCGCGTCGCGCATGGCGCCCTGCATGACGAAGGGCGCGTACACGGCTGCAATGGCCAGCGGCTCGCGAGGCGCGCCGTCGAGTGGCGAAGCGCCGCGTGGGAAATAGGGTGCGTCGAGGCGGTGGACTGCGGTGAGACAGGGGTTGCAGAGGTAGGAGCCTTCACGCTTGCATCCCGCGCACCTCGGCGTGAAGACGAGGTCGAGGGCGCTGCGCGAGAGGCGCTTAGCTAGCGTTGGTAGCTGCGTCATGGCCGTGTTGGTCGCTGCGTGAGCGGGAGGCTGCCCCTGCTACAATGCACCGCGTTCGGAACAGGGCCATCGTAGCACCATGATCAAAGCGGTCTTTTTCGACTTCTACAACACCCTCGCGCGGTTCTGGCCCCCTCGAGAAGAGACGCAGATCGTGGCGGCGAGGGAATTTGGGTTGAACCCTGACGCCGACGGGCTAATTCGCGGCTATAACGAGGCCGACAAGTACATGACGGAACAGAATTCGCGGCTGCACATCCAGAAGATGTCGCCGGAGGACCGGCTGGCGTTCTTCGCTGAGTACGAGCGGCGGATACTGAAGGGCGCGGGGATCGCAGTGTCGACCGAAGTGGCGGGTAAGGTATGGGAGAAGGTGCGCGACCAGCGGTATGAGTTGGCGCTCTTCGACGATGCGCTGCCGACGTTGAAGGAACTCAAGCGGCGCGCGCTCACGGTTGGCCTCGTCTCGAACATCTACCGCGACCTCGACGAGTTGTGCTCGCGCCTGGGTATCACGTCGTATCTCGATTTCAAGGTCACGTCGATGAGCGCTGGAGCGGAGAAGCCGCATGCGCGGATCTTTCTCGCGGCGCTCAAGGCAGCGAAGGTCGAGGCCAGCGAGGCTATCCACGTCGGGGACCAGTACGGCGGCGACGTGGTCGGGGCGCGCAATGTCGGCATCCGGCCGATCCTGCTCGACCGCGACGGCCTGAACGCGCACCACACCGACGTGAAGCAGATACGGTCACTGCCTGAGGTCCTGGCGCTGGTGTGAGAGGAGGAGAGGTCGGCGTGGCGAACGAACAAGGCCTGGCGCTCGTACCCTACCGTGTTCTCGATCTGAGCGAGGGTGGGGTCAACTGGGCTGGGCGCGTGCTCGCCGACCTTGGCGCCGACGTGATCAAGGTCGAGCCGCCGGAGGGGAGCGCGACGCGGCTGCGCGGGCCCGTTCACCGCGATGTCGTCGACCGTGAGCGAAGTCTTTACTGGCTCGCCTACTGCGCGAACAAACGCGGCGTAACGCTCGACCTCGCGACAGACTCGGGTCGCCGCCAGTTCATCGAACTTGTGCGGACGGCGGACGTGCTCATCGAATCGTTCGCGCCGGGGCAGATGCAGCGGCTTGGTCTAGGCTATGACGACCTGCGCCGCGTGCACCCGGGTCTTATCTACACCTCGGTGACGCCCTACGGCTCGACGGGGCCGTATGCGCACTACAAGGCGACGGACGCGACGTTGTGGGCGATGGGTGGCGCGACGTTCCTCTCGGGCGATCCAGATCGTCCGCCAGTGCGCATCAGCGCGCCGCAGGCCGAGTTGCACGCGGGAGCGCAGGCAGCCGCAGGCTCGATGGTCGCGCTGTGGCATCGTCTGCACACGGGCCGCGGTCAGCACGTCGATGTCTCGATGCAGTCGGCGGTGTTGTGGACGACGTTCAACGCCTGGGCATTCCCGCCGATGCACAAGATGAACTTCGTGCGCGGGACTATCGTGCGCGGCACGGTGAAGACGGTGGAGCAGTGCCAGGACGGCTACGTCAACGTGGCCATTTCGGCGGGCGTCGCGCAGGGGCCTTCGACCGCGCGACTCGTCAAGTGGATGGCGGAGGAAGGCGCGGCAACCGAGGCGATGCTGAAGCGCGACTGGCCCGCGTGGGACGTATGGGAGATACACACTCGAGGCGGCGCGGAACTCGAGGAACTGAACGACGCGAAGGAGCGAGCGCGGCGATGGCTGCTTACGAAGACGAAGGGCGAGCTGTTCGAGCGGTCGCTGCGGGATGGAATCATGCTCGCCTCGTGCAACAACGCTAAAGATGTGTGGGAGCACCGGCACCTACGCGAGCGGGACTACTGGGTAACGCTCGATCACGGCGAGTTAGGGGCCATCGCGCTCCCCGGGCCGTACATCAGGATGAGCGAGACGCCGCTGCAGATCCGGCGTCGAGCACCGCGACTCGGCGAGCACAACGACGAAGTGCTGGGTGCGCTGCGAGCGCCCGTTCATCCTTCCCTTCGACTTCGCTCAGGGCAGGCTATCGGCTCAGGACTAACGGAAGGCGGGATGCCGTTCGATGGTCTCAAGGTGCTCGATCTGTCGTGGGTGGCGGTCGGGCCGATCACCACTCGTTATCTCGCCGATCACGGCGCGACGGTCGTGCGAATCGAGACGGTGAGCCGCGCGGACATCTCGCGGGCGATCGCTCCCTTCAAGGAGGCGAGGCCGGGTGTCAATCGAGGCATTTTCCCATCCAACGTCAACGCCAACAAACTCGGCCTGGGGCTCAACCTCAGCAAGCCGGAGGGCCGCCGCCTCGTCGAGCGGCTGCTCCGCGAGTGGCGGCCGGACGTGCTGCTGGAGAGTTTCAGTCCAGGCGTTATCGCGCGCATGGGCCTCGACTACGTCCGCGTGCGCGTGTACCGGCCGGACATCGTGTACATGAGCACGAGCCAGTTGGGACAGACGGGGCCGCACGCCAAGTTCAAGGGCTACGGCATCCACGCGGCGGCGCTGGCGGGGTTCGATCAGGTGACGGGCTGGCCGGACCGTGGGCCGGAGCCGCCGTACGGCGCCTACACCGATTTCATCAATCCGCCACACGGCTTAGCCGCGATCATCGCTGCGCTCGACTACCGCCGCCGCACGGGGAAGGGGCAGTACATCGACCAGTCGCAACTGGAGTGCGCGCTGCACTACCTGGCGCCGGTGTTGCTCGACTACCAGGTCAACGGGCGCGTCGCGATGCGCAGGGGGAACGCCGACCCCGAGTACTCACCGCATGGGCTGTACCCCTGCAAGGAGTACGACACCTTCGAGGGCGGCGGCTCATGGGTGGCTATCGCGGTGACGAACGCTGACGAGTGGCGAGCGCTAACGAGGCGCATCGGCCGACTCGATCTGGCGAACGACGCGTCGCTGGCCAGTGTCGCGGGTCGCCGCGCGCGCGAGGCGGAGATCGACGCGGCGATCGCGGCGTGGACATCGGGGCAGACGCGCCACGAGGCGATGCGGCTGCTGCAGGAGGCTGGCGTGCCGGCGGGAGCGGTGCAGAAGGCGTCGGACTTGTGGGCGGACCCGCAGTTGGCGCATCGAAAGCAATTCCAGTGGCTCGAGCATCCGGAGTGCGGGCAGATGCCGTACAAGGCGACGCAGTTTACTCTGAGCTAGACGCCCGGACGCCTTCGATCGACAGGGCCGATGGTCGGCCAGCACAACGAGAAGGCGCTGAAGGAGTTCCTGAACTTAGGTGATGCCGAAATCTCCGATTTGATTGCAGAAGGTGTCCTGGAAGCATCGTAGTCCCATTCTGTTTGTATCCCGTCCCCACACCTGATAGCATGACTGTCCCACGGCGCAGGATACTGCTTAGCCTGTTGCCCAAGGAGAGGCTATGGCGACCAACACCATGACCGAACAGCAGAAGCAGATCGTCACGATGATCCGCGACTTCGTGAAGCGGGACGTCGAGCCTGTGGCCCAGCAGCACGACCACGACGACACCTACCCCCACGCTGTGGTCGAGAAGATGAAATCGCTGGGGCTGTTCGGCTGCATCATCGACGAGAAGTACGGCGGCATGGGGCTGGACTTCACCACGTACGCGATGATCATCGAAGAGATCTGCAAGGGCTGGATGAGCATCGCGGGGGTCATCAACTCGCACCTCATCATGGCCTACATCGTGCAGAACTTCGGCAGCGAGGACATGAAGCGCGCCTACCTGCCGAAGATGGCGCGCGGCGAGAAGCGCGGCGGCATCGCGCTCACCGAGCCGAACTGCGGCAGCGACGTCGCCGCGATCCAGTCGTCGGCGGTGCGCAACGGCGACCATTACGTCGTCAACGGCTCCAAGTTGATGATCACCAATGGGGAGCACGGCAGCATATTCGCGGTGCTGTTGAAGACGGATAAGCAAGTGAAGCCGGCGCATCGCGGCATCTCGTGCTTCCTGCTGGAGAAGGGTCCCGGCTTCACGCACGGGCGGCACCTGGAGAAACTCGGCTACCGAGGCATCGATACGTCCGAACTGATCTTCCAGGACTTCCGCGCGCCTATCACCAGCCTCATCGGCGGCGTGGAGAACAAGGGCTTTTACCAGATGATGAATGGCCTCGAAGTGGGGCGCATCAACGTTGCCGCGCGCGCGGTCGGCGTGGTGACCGCCGCCTTCGAGAAGGCCATCGCCTACGCGCAGAAGCGCCACACGATGGGCGTCACC
>JACQEE010000250.1 GCA_016200725.1 Chloroflexota bacterium | reverse complement strand
AAGGCCAGGCCGTCGCCCATCGCCTCATCGCGAAAGCGGACATCGTCTGTCAGAACTTGCGCGTCGGCACCGCCGACCGTATCGGCTTCGACTACGAGACGGTCCGCCGCATCAATCCGCGCGTCATCTATTGCCACACTAACGGCTACGGCATCACCGGCCCGCGCGCGAAGTGGCCCGGCCTCGACCAACTCTTCCAGGCGATGTGCGGCGTAGAGTACGAAGGCGGTGGCGTCCAGCACGGCAATACGCCTATCTGGTACCGGTTCGGCATGTGCGATACCGGCAACGCCATGCAGTCGGTCGTCGCCGTCCTCCAAGCGCTCTACCACCGCGACAAGAGCGGCGAGGGGCAGTTTGTCACGACCAACTTGCTGAACTGCGGGTTGCTTTACAATTCCGATTATTTCGAGGCCGAGCGCCTCGAAGGGCCGTCGCGACCCGAGATAGACAAGGCGCAGACTGGCCTCTCGCCCCTCTACCGCCTCTACCAGACACAGCGCGGCTGGCTCGCGATCGCCGTCGTCACCGACGCGCACTGGCGAGCACTCTGCCGCGCGATTGGCAAGGCCGACCTCGCCAGCGACACGCGCTTCGCCAGCCACGAATCGCGCAACGCCAACCGCGACAGCCTCGCCTCAATCCTCGAAGGCCTCTTCAGCCAGCGACGCGCCGAGCACTGGTTCGCCATCCTCGACGCATCCGGCGTCCCCTGCGAGATCAGCGACGAGCAGCGCGGCCAGCGCATCTTCGCCGACACCGAGGCGCTTGAAGCAGGCTGGTTCGGTTCGCAAGAGCACCCAGGATGGGGCCGCATCCACCAGCACGGCCAGTTGATCGATCTCTCGGACACGCCAGGCCAACTCGGCGGCCCGCCACCCCTCGTCGGCCAGCACACCAAAGCCATCATGGCGGAACTCGGCTACAGCGAGGCGGAGATGCAGGCGCTCAAGGCCAAGGGCGCGGTGACATGGCCTTAGGTATTGAGCCCCGAGCCCTACCAGGGGAGCCAGATGGACCCTAAAGAACACATCGAAAACATAGCAAATGACTACAAGGCCAATAACCGCGTTCAGCAAGCCCTTGAAGGCGCCCTCAAACACGTCCAAAGATCATTCTCACGCCGTGGGCAGTTGTTAATGGAGTTCATCCAGAATGCCCAGGATGCCGGGGCGACAGAACTTGAACTCACCCTGGCGGAGTCAGCTCTAACCATCTGGAACAATGGTCACGGCTTCACTCCTCCTGAGGTCGACAGTCTTTGCAAGAGCGGTGCGTCTTCAAAAGCAGCGGGAAAATACATCGGATATCTCGGTGTGGGCTTTAAATCAGCCTTCCTCGTAGCCAATCGAGTTGCGGTCCATTCGGGAGGCTATGATTTCGCCTTTGATTCGAGTGCCTGGTCACCTGGAGCCCCATGGCAGATTATGCCGGTGTGGGCACCTGATAGCGAGAACACGAACAGGGCGAACACTACCTTCGTCGTCAGTCACTTGAATACTCAAACGCTTGCCAGTCTTAGGTCTTCATTTGCGTCTTTTCAACCGCGAACCCTGCTTTGGCTAGACAACCTTCATTCCATAACAATTCGAGACGCGAACAAATACCGGCGGTACATGAAGACCGAGGCCGGCCTAAACAGATGGCGTCTAACAATAGATGACGGTAGCCTGTCAAAACACGAAGTGTGGCTTGTCTTCACCTTGGATAGCCCAACGCCAGCAAAAGTAAGAGAGGATCAGACGACCATCGATTGGGACAGGGACCAGGTCGATACTCGACGGGTTGCGGTCGCTTTTCGCATGGACGAGAGTGACAACCTGATCATGGAACCAAAAGGGACAGCCTACATCAGCATCTACAGCTACACTCCTCTCAAAGACGAACCGATACCGCTTCATTTTTTGGTCCAAGGGGATTTTCTGACAAGCCCGAATCGCGAGTCTATACAGCGCGAAGCTGAGTGGAACAAGTGGCTTGGACGCGAACTATGTCGAACGCTCATTGAAAACTGCATCCCTGCTTTTCTCGCTCATAACCAGTGGAAAAGTCAATTCCAGAAAATTCTAGAGGCGAAGGAGGTAGGGACCCATCCCATTTGGGATGTTCTCATACGGAAGCCCCTAGCTCACCACATGCAGACAGCCTCAATATTCCCGGCGGCGGATCACTCATTGATTCCTCTAGCCAAGGCACTCCGGGTACCGAGCACTATCCGTCCCCTGCTCAGCGACTCAGATTTGGCGGTTCTTTATCCCGGGAAGCACAGAATCGCCGATGATCTTGATTACCCCCTAGAATCGGCACCCGAAAATACTCTTGCCCTGATTCATTACCAAAGCTCAGCAGCACTACTTGCCCAAAAAGCGTCCGAGCGTGACCTGGAATGGTTTCAACAATTCTATGTTGGGCTTCAGCCAGCATTGCCGCTGACGCCGTATCACAAAGGCAAATTGAGAAATGCTACGCCTTTTCTCCTAACGGAAACATTCGGACTGGCTGGATTACACCAGACTTGGATCAAGCCAGACGGACTTGACGTGGGCGCAGAGCTGACTTCGGAGCTTAGTGGCAGGTGATGGAACAGCTCGACGTGAAACTCCTGACAGATGACGTCGTAAAACAGATCATCCAATCTAAGCAGCTTCCGACTATTCGCGAGCAGTGGGGTTCCTTGGCTGACCAAGCAAAGATTGAATGGATCAGGTATTTCAAGCAGCGCAGGGTTGACCCTAAGACATTGCAATTCGTGACTCTGCCCAATACCAGAGGAGAGTGGGGTTCGCCTGACGGTCTACTATTCCCAAGCAAGTACCATCCCGAACCAGAACCAGACGTCGAAAAGCTTGTGGAGCTGGGGCTGCTCGACCCTGCTGACATTACGCAGCTCTACTTGGATCCGATGTTTGCCTCCTCCAACCCCAGTGAATTGAGTACATGGCGCTCATTTCTAACCTCTCTTGGCGTCGGCTCTGCACTGAACCAGAACATGCGGGCCCGGCTAGCCAAGAGAGCAGCAACAAAAGTAGCCCTGCGATACGAAGCCGCTTGCGGCTTTTCTGCAAGAGAACTTCCAGAGTCTGAGTCAGACATCGAAGGGTATGACATACGCTCCGAACGAGGTTCTACTTTCGCCCGCATCGAAGCCAAGGGCAGAACCTCAAATGAAGAGATCACAATTACGCCGAATCAGTGGAAAGCCCTGCTCCGTGACCCACAATCTTATTCGGTGTATGTAGTTACCCACGCACTGACCGCAGATCCTCTGCTTCATATTTTGGATGGGGTGGGGATGTCCAACAATGACGCCGATTTCTCCTTAAGAGTTCAGCCCTCCTCCTGGAAAAAAGTGTGTAAGTCCTCTCAACGATTCTCCGCTTTTTCGGCAAAGACACTGACCAATCCGTAATCGATATCGCTAGAAAATAGTCATGACCAGACCTCGCCGTCCCGTTCGCTTCAGCATGTCCGGCACAATGAACTTCGCGACCTTCGATGGTGGACCATCGCCGCCGGCCTCGGCGCCGTCACCAAACGCCTCCGCCTCGGCTGCCTCGTCAGCGGCGTCACCTACCGCCATCCCGCGATGCTCGCCAAAGTGACCGCCACGGTCGACCAGATCAGCCACGGCCGCCTCGAACTGGGCATCGGCGCGGCCTGGTCCAAGGACGACCACATCGCCTACGGCCTCGACTTCCCATCGTTGAAGGAGCGCCAGGAGCGTCTCGAAGAAGCGCTGGCCATCATCGACAGCCTCTGGACGCAGCCGAGCACGACGTTCATCGGCAAGCACTATCAGGTGCGCGACGCCGTCTTCGAGCCGAAGCCGGTACAGAAGCCGCGACCGCCCATCCTCATCGCCGCCGTCGGCGACCGCGGCATCGCGCTCACCGCTAAGTACGCGCAGATCTGGGCCAGCGTGAGCACACCCGGCTTCGCGCGCCAGTGCATCGAGCGCATCGAGGCGCAATGCAAAGCGATCGGCCGCGACCCGCGCGAGATCGAGTACTCGCAGTACATCGGCCTCATGCTCTCCAACGACCGTCGCAAGGTGCGCGAGGCCGTCGAGGGTCGCATGAAAATGCTCGAGGCCGCGGCGCGTCGCCCCGTCATGGCCCAGGGCCGCAACGCCCTCGACGGCGAGAGCGCCGAAGCGCGCGTCCGCGGCTCACTCCTCGCCGGCAACGGCGAAGAAATCCGCGAGCAAGTCCAGCGCTACGTCGACGTCGGCGTCACCCACATCATCCTCATGACCCCACGGCCATTCGACAGAGCGTTGGTCGAGAAGTTCCGCAAGGGAGTGATGGAGGGCTTCATCGTCTAGGCCCCGTCGTCATCCTTGGCCCGTCCTCGGGCCGAGGATCTGGGGCAAGGTAAAGCCCTACGGGATATGCGGCGCGTAGGCGTCGCCGATGTGGCCTTCACGCTCGAGGCGCTTGTACGTCGCCGCGTCGGTGCCCAGCAGTTCCGAGTGCACGTAGCGATTGTGCTCGCCAAGGCGTATCGACGGCTGGCGTATCCCGTTCGGCGACCGCTTCGATTTCCACATCACCCCGGGAAGTGGGTACGTGCCGATGTCGGCGTGAGTGACCGCCTGGAAGAAGCGACGCGCCTCGAGGTGCGGGTCGCTGTAAGCGTCTGCGTCGTTGATGACGGCGCCCGCGGTCACGCCCGCCTTCTGCAGCGTGTGCATCGCCTCATAGTGGCCATGCTGCCGCGTCCACGCCTCGATGATCTTGTCCAGTTCGTCGTGGTGTCGGAAGCGCGCGATTGGCGACTTGTAGCGCACGTCGCTGGCAAGCGATGGCTTCCCCATCACGCGGCAGAAGCGCGCCCACTCAGCGTCGCTGCCAATCGAGATGTTCACCCACGTATCGTCGTCCTTGCACGGGTAGCAGCCCTGTGGCGCGCGATAGGGGTCGCGGTTGCCGATGGTCGTCTGCACGCGGCCATTCATCGTGTAGTCGAGGATGACTTCGCCATAACTCGGTGTCGTCGTCTCGACGAGAGGCAACTCGACGAACGCGCCGCGACCCGTGCGTCGCCGGTTCCGCAGCGCCGCCACCACGGCGAATGCAGCCATCATGCCGCCCGACGCGTCGGCGACGAACACCTCGTCCTTGCCCGAGGCGTCGAGGTCAGCGTAGCCGCGCAGCCATGTGTGCGCCGACACCGCCTCGACGTGACTGCCGAACGAGCGGTAGTTCTTGTACTCGCCCTCGAGTCCGTACGCTGGCATCCGCACCATGATGATGTCGGGACGGATCTTCCGCGCCCACTCGTACACCAGCCCCAACTTCTCGGTCGTCTCGGCCACATTGTTGTCCACGATGACGTCCGACACCCGCACGAGGTCTTCGAGGATGCGCTTGCCTTCGGGACGCGTCAGGTCGACCGTGAACGACTTCTTGTTACGCGAGTGGTTCTGAAACAGCGAGCAGCGGTTCCACGGGTGCTCGCCCGCTTCGTCGTTCGGATACGTATTGCGCCAACCCACAACGTGCTTGATGAAGTCGGCGCTCGGCCGCGCCACGTTCCCCCGACTCGTCGTCTGGAAGTGCTGCGTCGACTCCACCTTGATGACGTCCGCACCCCAATCGCCGAGGAACATCGTGCCGAACGGCCCTGCCCACACGATGGTCATGTCCACGACGCGCACGCCCCGCAGCGGCAGTCGCGACGGCCAGTGCTCCTTCGGGAACAACCACCCCTTCGAGCGGCCAGCCGGCACCGGCCCCGTGAACGCCTCGGCGTGGCTCGTCGCTGCAATCTCGCCAACCATGGTCGTCATCCTTGGGCCGTCCTCCTATTCGTCATCCTGAGGCGTCCTCGCCGAAGGATCTGGGGTAGGGCGGTCTTCCCCTCTCCCGTCCGCGGGAGAGGACCCATGATTCTTATCAGGGAGGTGAGGGTCCGGCCCTCTCCGGCTGCGCTGGAGAGGGTGCCCGTAGGGCGGGTGAGGCGCGTCATGTCAGTGGAATGATAGCGCGATCACCGCTGCCGCGCGTGACATGCCCCTGCCCCGTCAGGTCCTCCGCGAGCAGTACATCGCCTGGGACAAGTCGCCGCTTCTCACCAGCGCCCGTCTCGATCTCCATGTCGCCCGAGAGCACGACGATGAACTGCCGTCGTGGCGCGTTGTGGTACCCCGGCATCGTGATCTTATCCGTCCGCCGGAAGATGACGCCCTGCGCCTTCGTCAGCGCCTTCGCATCCGGCGTCGGCTGCGCCAGCATCAACTCCGGCGCATCCTTCAGATGCGTCTTCCCATCTGGTCCCGTATACATCCGGATGATCGCCATCAGATCCCCATCCGAAAAATCTGTGGAATCTGTGTAATCTGTGGATGTCCTCCTCCCTTTCCCTCTCAGGGAAGGGGTAGGGGTTAGGTTAGAACCCCACAGCCGACGACGCCCGAGCCTCCGGGTCCGTCTTCACATTCACCAGCGCCGGACCGTCGTGCTTCAGCGCCCGCTCGATGGCCGGGCGGATCTTCTCGGGGTCTTCGACCCACTCGCCGTAACCGCCGAAGGCCTCCATCATCTTGTCGTAGCGCTGCCAGCCGAGTTCGCGGCCGGTCATGCCATACGTCCCACGACCCGTGAAGCCGGCGTTGTTGCTGATGATGATCTTGATCGGCAACTTGTGGCGGATCGCCGTGTCGACTTCCATGCCGTTCCAGCCGAACGCGCCGTCGCCGCACAGCACGACGACGGGCTTGTCCGGGTGCGCCGCCTGCACGCCGAGTCCAAAGGGCACGCCGACACCCATGCAGCCCATCGGGCCGGCGTTGATGATGTGCCGCGGCTTGAGGATGGGCATCGTCTGCCGCGAGAAGCCCATGATCTCGTGCCCGTCGACCACCAGGTAGGCGTCGCGAGGCATGGCCTCGGTCAGTTCCTTGCACAGGCGCGCGGGGTGCACCGGCACCTTGGTCGAGTTCATGATCGTCTGCGCCTTCTCCGCGCGCACCTCGTCCTGCTTCTTGAGCGTCTCGCGCCACTTCTCGTAGCGCTCCGGCTTGATCTTGCCCTTCGACTCCTCGATGAGTTGCTTCAGCGCCTGCTTCGCGTCGGCGATGATGCCCAGGTCGACCGCTCGGTTGTGGCCGAGTTCCTTGCCGTCGATATTGATCTCGATGAACTTCGCATTGGCGTTCCAGCGCGGCGCGCGGAAGTTCGTCAGCATCGAGTTGGCCCGCGTCGCCAGCACCAGCACGACGTCCGCCTCGCGGAAGCCGAGCGTGCGCCCGCCCGCGAACATCATCGGATGCTCGTCGCTGATGGCCCCGCGACCCTGCGGCGTGGTGTAGAACGGAATGCCCGTCTGCTCGACGAACTGTTTGTATTCGTCCCAGCCCTCCGACCAGAGCACGCCGCTGCCCGACACGATGATCGGCTTCTCCGCCTTCGCCAACATTTCGACGGCCTTGCGGATCTGCGCTGGGTCGCCCTGCGGCCGCGACTCGACGCGGTACTGCGTCGGCCACCAGACCTTCGCCTCGTCGACCTTGCCATTGATCACGTCACCGGGAGCGTCGATGTACACCGCGCCCTTGCAGCCCTCCTGCGCGTGTCGGAAGGCGACGCTCATGTACTCGGGCACGCGCGCCGTGAGTTCTGCCTTGAACGCCAGTTTGCTGATGGACTTGAACATCGGCAGTTGGTCCATCTCCTGGAACGAGTCCTGCAGAAACGTGTTGATATTCGACGAGCCGCCGATCAGCAGCACCGGCGCGCCATCGGCCTGCGCATTCGAGATGCCTGTGATGGCGTTTGCCGTGCCCGGGCCCGCTGTCGTGATAGCGACACCGGTCTTGCCGGTGACGCGCGCATAGGCGTGCGCCGCAAAGGTCGCCGCCTGCTCGTGGCGCACGTAATAGGCCTTGATGCCCATCTTCTCCGCCTCGCCCACGATCGGCGAGATGGGGCCTCCCATCAGGTAGAACACGCTATCGACGCCTTCATTCTTCAGCGCCTTCGCGAATAGGTACGATCCGGTGACGTCGGCCATGGGCAAGCCTCCTCAAAGGCAGAAATATCAGGTTCGGGCGGATTATAGCACGGCCTTTCAGATTCAGGCCGGTGACTCGCCGACCGCGTTTTTCAGGTGTTCCGCCCTCGTGACCTTGCCCTGCTTGTCGATCTCCAGCGCCACCACGTCGATGCGCCATTCCGCGTTCGCCATCTTGCGCGCCTCGATGTACTCGTGGCCCAGCCTGGCGAGCCGCGCCGCCTTCGCCGCAGTGATCGACTCCTCCGGTGTGCCGAAGGCGCCGCCGCGCTTCGCGCGCACCTCGACGAACACCAGCATGGTGCCGTCCCGCGCGACGATGTCCAGTTCGCCGGACTTCAGGCGCACATTGCGCTCGACCACATCAAGCCCCGCGCGGGTGAGCATGGCAACCGCGTACGTCTCGCCGAACTTGCCCAGCGACTGGCGTCGCGTCGTCACAAGAGTCGCGGCCTCATCAGCATGTCGGCGACCGGCGCGAACGACCGCCGGTGCTCCGGGCACGGCCCCAGCGCCCGCAGCCGCTCGAGGTGCTCCGCAGTCCCGTAGCCCTTGTGGCCGGCGAAGCCGTAGCCGGGATAGCGCGCATCCATCTCGCGCATCAGCCGGTCGCGCGTGACCTTGGCGACGATTGAGGCTGCCGCAATTGAGCCGCAGCGGGCGTCACCGTCAACGATGGCCTTGCATGGTAGGCCAAGTTCGGGCAGCCCCTGCAGCCCGTCGACGAGCAGCGCCTGCGGTGCCCGCGCCATCGCCGCGACCGCCTGCCGCATCGCCAGCAGCGTCGCCGCGCCGATGCCGACGCGGTCGATGGTCCCGACCGAGACGACGCTGATGCCCCAGGCCACCGCGCGCGAGGTAATCTCAGGATAGAGCGTCTCGCGCTGGTCGGCGGAAAGTTGCTTGCTATCGTTGAGCAGACACGCTGGCTCTTTGCGGCGACGCGTACCGTTTCGTCTGAACCAGTCGGATGGCAGGATCACCGACCCCGCGACAACCGGCCCTGCCAGCGGCCCTCGCCCCACCTCGTCGATGCCCGCGACGAGCGTGAGCCCCTGCGCGTGGAAGGCGAGTTCTTCGCGAAACGTCGGCGAATTCGCCATCTACCGAACCTCGCCATTCCTCGTCGTCCTTGGCCCGTCTCCGGGCCGAGGACCTGGAGGCGGTGGTCTTCTCCCCTCTTCGTAGGGGCGACCCGGTGGGTCGCCCGGGGGCTGGGTGGTCTTCCCCTCTCCAGCTGTGCTGGAGAGGGTGGCCCGCCGCAGGCGGGCCGGGTGAGGCGTGTCCCTAAAACAGCCCCTCATGCCCCCGCAGCAACCCGCGTATGTACGCAATCTGCCCCACGTGCTGGTGTACCTCGCGGACGAGCAGGTTCAGGTAGTGCGACTTCGGCACCGTGCCGCCGCGATACCACGGGATCTGCGTATCCAGCTCCACTTGCGACGCGCTCGCCACGTACGTCTTGGTGCTGTCGCGGACCATCGAGGCGTACGCGAGCAGCATGTCCCGCGACGGCGTCTTGAACTGCCCCACCTGCTCCGGCGTCTGCCGCTCGCCCGTCCCCTTCACATCCTCGATGCCGAACTTCTTGAACCAGCCCGCCGCCTCCCACAACTGCGGCTGCTTCTGCAGCACCCCGCGCACGATCGAGTCCTCCGCCCGCGCCGAATGCCACACCGTCCACCCGATCGGATTCGCCTGCGCCCCCGGCCGCTTATCCAGCTCCGCCAGCGTCAGCCCATCCGTTGCCTTCAGCAGCGCCGCCCACTGGTCATCGAGCAGCCCGATATACGTCTCGTTGATATTCATACGTCCCTCTTTCGTCATCCTGAGGCATCTTCGCCGAAGGATCTGGGGCGGAGCCTTGCTCGCGCAGTCGACCACATTGCGGCTTCAGGATAGGGGACACGCCGAGCGAGTGCAACGCCGTCTCTTCGTCGTCCTCGACCCGTTTTCAGGTCGAGGATAGGATTCATTTAAACTCCGGCTTGAAGTTATCAAGAGTTTCGGCCGTCATCTTCGTCAAGTGCTCGAGACCTTCTATGATGGGCGTACCGTCGCTGAAGGCTATCGTGGTAGTAGCGTAACTCCCCACATCCACTGGTCTGCCCGCGAGAATTTCTTGCGTGTTTCGCGGGTCAATGCGGATTGTGACAGGGCTTTTGAGTGCAAGAAGGTGTCTGTGTTTGTCAGGGTTGGACAAATCCCTGATCATCCCCGTCCATTGATGCCCGTTGTACGGTTGAAGCCGCTCAAATGCTGCAATGTGCTCCCCCGTCAACCCGCGAAGGTGCCACTTGTTTTTTCGGAACTCTTCTTCAGAATCAGCAATGACAAACTGTGTCATATCCACATTCGCCTTGGCGTCGAAGCAGGCCAACTCATAGACCAAATACTCTAAGGCGGTCCGAAGGTCTTGAACCACGTATCCGACGAGTCGGCTGAGTTTGGGAGGGCTAGGTTGGTTAATGAGGGCAGAGGCCGTCCCAATCGGTACCTTGACCCTCTTCCCCTTGATGTCGCGGAAGCCCTCCTTGTAATCCAGGGAAACTCCCTTGGCTACAACTTGGGCAAAGTCGTTGACGATGGGCTTAAGGCCGTCCAAGTTCTCACGTGCCCCGTTGATCCTCTCGTAAGCGCCATCCAACTTGTGCATGGGTAATGTTCCGAGAATGAGGGCCAGGACGGTGACTCAGAAGAAGCCCAAGGGCCCGAACGCGACCCCTACCCCTTGTAGTACCCCCGCAAATACGCCACCTGCCCCGCGTGCTGGTTCAGCTCGCACAGCACGTGCGAGATCACGTCGCCCACCTTCAGCTCGCGGCGGAACGGCGTCTGTACCATCTGGTCCAGCATCGACGGCGTCAGCTTCGCGTAGCACTCCTTCGTTGTCGCCCGCACCGCCGACCAGTAGTCCTTCACCTGCTGCACCGCCGGCGTCTTGAACAACTGCACCTGGTCCGGCGTCATCCCGCCGCCGGAGTAGTTCGGGTCGTTGGGCATCCCAATCTTCTCCGCCCACCCATGTGTCTCCCACAATTGCTTGCCTTTGTTCAGCACCATGTTCGTCCACCGGTCCTCGACGCGCGCCATGTGCCACGCGATCCACCCGATCGAGTTGCTGTGCCCGTTCGGCCGCCGCGCGAACTCCTCATGCGTCAGCCCTTCGAGCGCGCCATCCGTCACCTTCCACATCCGCTCGTACGACATCATCGCAACGTCTTTGATTTCCATGCCATGCCTCCTGCATCGCACAGGAGCATAGCACCCACAGAAAAGCGAGGGGCGGCAGCAGACGCGTGGCGAGGGAAGATTCATCCCCAGGCCCTCGGCCCGGGGACGGGCCAAGGATGACGACAAGCCTAGCCGTACGGGCTCTTGCCCTGCAGCAGCCGCCCGATGTCGTTGAACGAAATGGCTACGATCAGCACGAGCAGGATGGCAAACCCCGCAAGGTGCACCAGCGCTTCCTTCTGCGGCGGGATGCGCTTGCCCCGTCGCGCCACCTCGATGGCCAGGAAGAAGAGCCGCCCGCCGTCAAGCGCGGGGAAGGGCAGGATGTTGAAGATCGCCAGGTTCAGGCTGATGAGCGCAGCCAGGAAGACCACGTCGGCCACACTGCGCGACGCCGCGTCCCCAGTGACCCGCGCGATGCCGATGGGCCCAAGCGCATCGCTCGATGGGCTGCTGCTGCCGATGAACCACGACTGGATGCCATTCTTCATCAGCACCAACGACTCGTACATGTTCACGCCGCCCCTCTTGATGGCGGGGAAGAAGGAGGCATGGCGGCGCACCTCCACCGGCCCATCTGGGACACCGGGTATCGCCTTCGCGTTGGGAGGCACTACGCTCGGCGCGTCCAGGCGGACTCGGATGCCTGTGAATCCCTGGCCGGCAGGCGGCTTCCATCGCGGCGTCACGCTGACCTTGACCGGCTGGCCGTTGCGCTCGACCACCGTCGAGGCGTTCGCGCCCAGGCGAAGTTGGTACTGGTACCGAAGGTCGCCTGAGTTCTCGATGGTGGCCCCGTTCACCTTGCGGACGATGTCGCCCGGCTGAATGCCCGCGCGCGCCGCCGGCGAGTCCGCGGCCACCTGGTCGACCACCACATTCCCGACGACCTGCGTCTGCGGGATCATGAAGAACGAGGCGAAGAGCACCAGCGCCAGCACCGCATTCATCCCCGCGCCCGCGCTGAGCACGATGGCCCGTTTCCAGGCTGGCTTGGCGGCAAGACTGCGCGGGTCGGATGGGTCCTCCTCGCCGAGCATCTTGTTGTACCCGCCCAGCGGGATGGCGTTGAGAGCGTACGTGGTCTCGCCACGCTTGAAACTCCAGATGCGCGGCGGCAGCCCGATGCCAAACTCGATGACCTTCACGCCCGAGAGTTTGGCCGTGATGAAGTGTCCCAACTCGTGCAGCAGCACGATGGGGATGAAGACGACGAGAAAGGCGATGACAGTGGTCAATGGAGCAACCCAACAGACCTATCTTTATTCATGGACCTGGTCTCCTCGGCACCTCTAAGCACCCAGCCCCAGGTCTCTAGTACGTACGAACCTCAGTCCGCGGTCTGCTTGGCGACGAACTCACGCGCCCACGCGTCGGCGTCCAGCACGTCCTCGAGCGAGGGGTACTGCACCGACTTGTGCGCACCGAGCGCCGAATCCACCAGTTTGGGAATCTCACCAAACCCAACCTGGTACGACAGGAACATATTGACGGCGACCTCGTCAGCCGCGGCGAGCACTGCCGGATACGTGCCGCCACGCTTGCCCGCCTCGATGGCCAGTTTGAAGCACGGGTAGCGGTCCACGTTCATCGGCTCAAACGTCAATTTGCCCACGTCGATGGGGTTCAGCCGCGGCAGCGATGGATTCACCCAACGCTGCGGATAGGAGAGCGAGTACTGGATTGGCAGCCGCATGTCCGGTGGGCCCATCTGCGCCTTCACCGACCCATCGGCGAACTCCACCATCGAATGGATGATGCTCTGCGGATGGATGACCACCTCGATGCGGTCGATGGGCACACCGAAGAGCCAGTTGGCCTCGATGACCTCCATGCCCTTGTTCATCAGCGTCGCCGAATCGATGGTGATCTTGCGCCCCATGCGCCACGTCGGATGGTTGAGCGCCTCTTCCTGGGTCACGTGGTCAATCTCGTGGAGCGGCTTGGTGCGGAACGGCCCGCCCGAGGCGGTAAGCAGGATACGGAGGACTTCCTTGTTCTCGCCGTGCATGCACTGCCACATGGCGCTCGGCTCGCTGTCGACGGGTAGGATTTCCACGCCGTTGCGCTGGGCCTGGCTCATCAGGATGTTGCCGGCCATGACGATGACTTCTTTGTTGGCAAGCGCGACGCTCTTCCGCGCATTGACCGCCGCGAGCGTCGGGCTTAGGCCCGCGCGTCCCACGGTGCCAACCATTACGACCTCGCACTCCGGGTGGACGACCATCTCTTCCATCGATGTGAAGCGCCAGCCGTCAGGTTTGATGGCCTCGCCGTAGCCCTTGACGTGATAGACCATCGCCGGCTTGAATTCGGCGATCTGCTTCGAGAGCAGCTCGATGTTGCCGCCCGCAGCAAGGCCCAGCACTTTGAAGCGATCGGGGAACGAGCGCACGATGTCCAGCGTCTGCCGCCCGATCGAGCCCGTCGAGCCA
>JACQEE010000249.1 GCA_016200725.1 Chloroflexota bacterium | reverse complement strand
CGGCCACTGGATCCTCAGTCGCTACGACGATGTCGTCGCCGCCGCGCGAGACTGGCGCACCTTCTCCTCGCTCGGCGGCCCCGCACAGGGCATGCGCAGCGAAGCCGCCGGAGGCCCTCCACCGATGGTCAGCCACGACCCGCCCGAGCACACACGCCTACGGGCACTCGTCATCAAAGCCTTCACGCCGAACATGGTCGACGAACGCGAGCCGCGCATCCGCGCCATCGTCGATCGCCTCGTCGACCAGGTGCTAGAGCAGACGCGCCATGACCGCGAGTTCGATTTCGTCCGCCTACTCGCCTCGCCGCTTCCTGTGCTGGTGATCGCCGAGATCCTCGGCGTCCCCGCCGAGATGCAGGAGTCCTTCGGCGAGTGGTCCGACTCTGTCTCCTACGCCGTGACCAACCGCAGCACCGACCCCAAGGTAGTCGCCAACATCCAGGCGTTGCAGCAATTCCTCCGCGACGCCATCGCCGACCGCCGCCGCCATCCGAAAGACGACCTCCTCACCAGCCTCGCCACCGTCGTCGACGACAGCGGCGTCTCCCTCACCGACCATGAGGTGATGGTGCTCTGCCAGTTGCTCCTCGTCGCCGGCAACGAAACAACGCGCCACCTCATTAGCAACGGGATGGTCGATCTCATCGAGCACCCGGACCAGTACGCGCGCCTCCGCGTTGACCGCTCCGGCGTGGAGAACATGGTCGAGGAAGCGCTCCGGCTCGATCCGCCCGTGCTCGGCCTCTTCCGCACCGCGACCAACGACTTCCACATCCGCGGTCAGAAGATCCTCAAGGGCCAGCGCGTGTGGGCCTGCCTCGCCGCCGCCAACCGCGACCCCGAGAAGTTCCCCAACCCAGACAAGTTCGACGCGTCGCGGGAGAACGCCGACGACCACGTCTCCTTCGGCTTCGGCATCCACTTCTGCATCGGCGCGCCTCTCGCCCGCATGGAGGCCTGCCTCGCCTTCGACGCCATCCTCGAGCGCCTGCCCGAGTTGCGCCTCGGCAGCCAGCCCGCGCCGCGCATGCAGACCGCGATGCTCCGTGGCTACGTCGGCCTGCCGTTGAGGGCGAAGTAATGACAGACCAGTTTGTCATGCTGGAGGCCGAAGCATCTGGGGAGGAGTGGTCCTCCCCTTCCCTTCAGGGAAGGGGCAGGGGTTAGGTTGGAGGGCGTAATGTTCGACATCCTGATCAAGAACGGCACGATCATCGACGGCTCCGGCATGCCCGGCTACCGTGGAGACGTCGCCATCAAGGATGGCCGTATCGTCGCGCGCGGCCGCATCGCCGGCGAGTCCGCGAGCGAGACCATCGATGCCGATGGCCTCGTCGTCGCTCCTGGTTTCATCGATGTGCACACACACTACGACCCGCACCTCTTCTGGGACCCGCTCGTCACCCCATCGTGCTGGCACGGCGTCACCACCGTCGTCATGGGCAACTGCGGCCTCAGCCTCGCGCCGCTGAAGCCCGAGCACCGCGAGGCGATGCTCGGCGTCTTCGGTCGCGTCGAGGAACTCTCCCAGTCGTCGCTCCGTCACATGATCCCCTGGACGTGGCAGACCTACGGCGAGTTCCTCGACAAGGCAGACCACGGCCTCGGCATGAACGTCGCCGGCCTCGTCGGCCACAACGCCCTCCGCCTCTGGGTGATGGGCGAGGCTGCCCGCGAGCGCGCCGCCACTGGCGACGAGCTCTGCGCGAGAGCCTCGCCGCCGGCGCAGTCGGCTGGTCGACGACAGTCTCGCCATCCCACGTCGGCCTCAACGGTGAGCCGGTCCCCAGCCGCCTCGCCACCGACAACGAACTCGCCGCCCTCGCTAGCGTCCTCGGCGAATTCCACCAACGCTACACCGAGATCATCACTCGCGACTTTCTCTGGGGCCTGAGCGACCGAGACCGCTCACTGCTTATGCGCATCGCCACAGAGAGCCGCCAGCCAGTGACGTGGATCGGCCACGGCTTCCGCTGGTACATGCCCGACGCTTGGCAACGCGAGCAGGAGTGGATGCGCGATGCGTCGCGGCAGGGCGCGCAGTTCTTCGCCTCCGCCCGCATCCAGCCCATCGACCGCAAGGTGGTCTTCAAGCGCACCACGTTCTTCAACGGCCTCGAGACTTGGCGCGACGTCTTCGCTCTTGCCCCCCAGGAGCGCCTCGCCAAACTCGCCGACCCCTCGCTGCGACCAGCGCTGCGACATGCCATCGACAATCCGCAGCGTGCAGCGACGCGCGGCCAGATACTACCGCAGATACGATGGGACGCTCTCTTCGTCGAGCAGGCGATGCTCCCGAAGAACAAGGCGCTCGAAGGGCGTCAGGCGATGAAAATAGCCAAAGAGCGCAGCATCCACGTCGCCGATCTTCTCGCCGACATGGCCGTGGAGGAAAATCTCGAGACAGTGTTCCGCCTCCACACAGCCATGCCCGAAGACGACATCCAGCGCGATCGGCTGCTTCAGGGCGCCAACGTCATGGTCGGCAACTCCGACAGTGGCGCCCACATCAACTCTGACTGCACCGCAGGTGAGGTCACCTACTTCATCAAGCGTTACGCCCTCGACCGCAAGATCATCAGCCTCGAGGAGGCTGTCCGACGCTGGACATGGATGCCCGCCTCGATGGCTGGTTTCACCGACCGCGGCCTCCTCCGCGAGGGCATGGCCGCCGACATCGTGGTCTTCTCCCCCAGCGAACTTGACGTCCCGCCGACCGAGATGGCGCAGGACGTCCCCGGCGGCGAGACGCGCATCGTGCAGAAGGCGCGGGGCATCACGCACACCATCGTCAACGGCCGCGTCGCCCTGCGCGGCAACCGTCACACCGGCGAGCGCGCGGGCCGTGTCCTACGCCGCCGCGGTTAGCAAGAGAGGTCGCGGTCTCGTTCCGATTCCAGACTGCTTGACAGCCTCTACTCGGTCGCGTACGGTTGCGACACTGTTCGATCTCAAGGGAGGCGCCTATGGTGCGTCGGCTCCGTCTCACTCGAATCGCGATGATTGGTCTGGTGATGGCAGTGGTGACTGGTCTGATCGGCGCGGCCTGCGGCGGTGGATCATCGAATACGCCAACACCCGCGCCCACGGCCACGACTGCGGCAACGCCCACGAAGGCGGCGACTGCGGTGCCAACGCCGACGAGTGTACCGCCGACAGCGACGCCTCTGCCCATCAAGCGCGGCGGCATTCTGCGCAGTAGCATCCTCGCCGAGCCCACGGCTAACGCATGGAACATCCTGCAGGGGCCGACCACCAACTCGTTCCCCCTGTTCGAGCCGGTGTTGAGCTCGGTGGTTCAGTTCGATATCGCGTCGCAGAAGGTGATCGGAGACCTCGCTGAGTCCTGGACCACAAGCGGTGACGGCACCGTCATTACGTTCAAGATCCGCGATGGTGTGACCTGGCATGACGGCGTGCCGCTTAAGGCCAGCGACATCAAGTACAACATGGACGCCACCTTCTTCGGCACGCTGGGCTTCAACAGCCAGTTCGTTGGCTTCTTTGGCGCAGCGAAATCCGTGGAGGCGCCGGACGCCCGGACAGTCGTCCTGACCCTGACAAGGCCGAGCAACTCGTTCTTTTCCCACCTCACGCATGGCATGATGCTGAACTACCCGCCGCAGGTGCCGCAGGACGAACTGAAGGCAGGCAAAGTCATCGGCACCAACGCCTACACCTGGGCTAACTACCAGAAGAACATCAAACTCGAAGAGCGCGCATACGCGAAATATTGGGACAAGGGTCTGGATGGCAAACCCTTGCCCTACCTCGATGGCATCGACTGGTTCGTCATCGGCGACACCCAGGCGAGCATCGCTGCCTTCCGCACCGGCCAGGTCGACATGCTCGACCCGCTCAACGGCACAGCGCTCATCGGTCACATCGACGAATTCAAGGCAGCGATCCCTGGCCTCATCGCGCAAACCAGCTTTACCAGTTGGCGGATGATCCTCACCAACAGCACGCCGCCGCTCGATAACGTGAACGTACGCAAGGCGATCGCAATCGGCATCGATC
>JACQEE010000248.1 GCA_016200725.1 Chloroflexota bacterium | reverse complement strand
CGGCGTCGCCCTGCTCGGCGATTTCCGTTGGAAGGGGCGCCTCTTGCTCGTAGTCCTGATCTCGACGGGCCTGCTCCAGGCGCTGCTCGGCGGCGTGAGCGCCCTGCCGGTGGTGTTCCTCACCATGGCCGGCCTCGGCTTCACCGGCGCCATCACGCTCACCATGAACAACACGTTGCTCCAGACGATCGTGGACGACGAGTATCGCGGCCGCGTGATGTCGCTCTACTTCATCTCGTTCGGCATCCAGCCGATCGGCGCGCTGGTCGCGGGACGCATCGCGGAGTCGTGGGGCTTGCAGCCCACGCTGGTCGGCACCGGCGCGCTCGTGGCCGCAGGCATGTTCGTCGTCTCCCTGCTCGCGCGGCGGGTTCGCGATCTCTAGGTCGCCTACAGCAGCCTGTCCATCAGCGGGGGCGCGACGAGCTTGGCCTGTGGCTTCTTCAATGCCCGCTTGCCAGGCGGCGCACTCTTCGCCGCGACTGCCTTTCGCATGCGCCGTGGACGGTCCCAATACGGGCTCTTGCAGCGCGGGCAGACGCGAGGTTGCGCACGGCTTCGCGGGAGCCATTCGTGACGGCACCGTTCGCATCTGTAACCGGGCAGAGAAATCCTACTCACTGATAATATCCTCCCGCTATATTACCATGATTCATATAGCGGCTCCCGTTCTGCCCATGTGGTAACGACGTGCAGCCGCGGGGCTCGCTACAATCAACCGGTCATGCCTGCCACGCTCCCCAAGCCCATCTACTTCGCGGGGCCGGACGCCCCTGCGGAGCAGGACCTCTACCGCTGCGTGCACTGCGGCCTCTGCCTTCAGTCGTGCCCTACGTTCGTGGAGACGGGGCTGGAGACGGAGTCGCCCCGGGGCCGGCTCGCACTGATGCGCGCGGTGCTGCAGGAGCGCGCGGGTCTGGGCGAGCGCGTCATCGAGCACCTCGACCTCTGCCTGCAGTGCCGCGCTTGCGAAGCAGTCTGCCCTTCGGGCGTGCCGTACGGGCGCGTGATGGAGGCGGCGCGGACGCAGATCGCCACGCGGACGAAGCGCGGCCTGCGCGAGCGGCTCGTGCGCTGGGCGACGTTCCGCGTGCTGTTCAAGCGCCTGTCGCTGCTGCGCGCCTCGTTCTGGGTGCTCAAGGGCTACCAGCGCACGGGGCTGCAGTGGCTCGTGCGCGAGTCGCGAGTGCTCAAGCCCTTCGGCGGGCTCGACCAACTCGAGCGCCAACTGCCGCCGCTGCCGAAGTTCTTCTCGATCCCGCGGTCGCAGGTCGTGCCGGCTGTCGGAACCAAGAAACGGCGTGTCGCGATGCTATCCGGCTGTGTGATGCCACTGGCCTTCGGGCCGGTGAACGCAGCGACGGTGCGGGTGCTCTCGCGGAACGGCTGCGAGGTCGTGCTTCCACGAGCGCAGGGGTGCTGCGGCGCGCTGCACACGCATAGCGGCGAGCGTGAAGGGGCCCGCGATCTGGCGCGTCGGAACATCGACGCCTTTCTCGCGGCGGACGTCGAGGCGATCGTGGTGAACTCGGCAGGCTGCGGCTCAACGATGAAGGAGTACCGCGAACTGCTGCGCGACGACCCGGTGTATGCGAAGAAGGCAGAGCAGTTCAGTGCTCTGGTGAAGGACGTCCACGAGTTTCTCGCGTCTCTGCCGCTCGTCGCGCCGACGGGTCGTGTCGAGGCGCGGGTGACGTACCAGGACTCGTGCCATCTGGCGCACGCGCAGCGGATCAAGGACGCGCCACGGAAGGTGCTTGCGTCGATCCCAGGGCTGGAGTTCGTCGAGATGGAGAGGGCGGATATGTGCTGCGGCGCGGCGGGCGTCTACAACATCACGCACCGTAACCTTTCGAACCAGATCCTGGCGCACAAGATGGAGCACGCGGCAGCGGTCAAGCCGCAGGTGATCGCGACGGCGAACCCCGGCTGTATGCTGCAACTGCGCATGGGCGCCGAGCGCGCGGGGCTGGACGTCCGCGTGGCGCACGTGATCGAGTTGTTGGACGAGGCATATGGGTAGGTGTAAGAAACGATACGTCTGTCCTTGTGGTGTACCATCGCTCTAGTATGGGGCGCATAGACGTACAGATTGCAAAGGGGCTCTCCGGCGACCTGCTCTCACGCGCACTTTTGAATAAGTGCGTCGCCGAGGCCGACCGTCTCGACCGCCACTGGTGGAAATTCACCTACACGAAGCCGGGTGCTTTTTGGCTCGCTACGGAGAAGAGGCACTCATTTCTGTTCAGGGCCTCGACTCTGCCGTTCCGGCTCCTGAGGCCACTGGCTGACCGATTCGCTGCTGGTGGGTATGAGGGCGCTCGCCGTTCTCAAGCGCAGGCAGATTACTTCCGAGACTCCCGGAGTTTTCGAGGCCCCTCCGGCGCAGCCGTCGGCCAGTACCAAGTCGGTCGGGTCATCGAAGAGAACTCCGATTATCAGGGTTCCGCCTATCCGGCAGGGGAAGAGGGCGTGGACGCACAAGACTGGTGGTCGGCGCGTGGCTTCTCCGAAGACGAAGACCATCTGTTTGTCACCACTGCGGGTACGGGGCTTCATACGACCGTCTCGATTCGCGCCACTGGAAATCAGGCCGTGGACCTAGCAGCCAGACTCGAACAGTGGCTGAAAGAGGCCTCCGATAGTGAATTGGCGCGGGCTGGCGCGGAACAGACACCCGGCGCCTCACCGCCTGGTGCCCGTTGAGCGGCTCCTGAAGGTTTGCCGCGCTAACGCGGTTCAGGTATAATTCCTGTTCGGAATCCTCCCTGATCGGGATGTGCCATGAGCCCTATTGCTGTTGATGTACGACGTCGCGCGCTGGCCAAGAAGCACAACCGCTTCCTGCGCCGCGAAGGGATCACGCCTGCGAACCTGTACGGCGCGGGCATTGAGTCCGTCGCGTTGCAGGTCGACACAAAGGCGTTGATGACGACCCTAGGTGAGACGACGCGCAACACGCCGATCGAGATCAAGATTCTAGGCGAGGACAAGGCTCGCGCGGCCTTCATCTGGGAAGTCCAGCGGCACCCGCTCACGGACGAGATCCTGCACGTCGACTTCTACCACGTGGACGCAACGCGGCAGATGCACGCGAGCGTGCCCATCGTGCTCCTCAATATCGTGCCTGAACTCGACAAGTTCGAGATGCAGGTCTCGCAGTTCATCCGCGAGATCGAAGTGGAGACGCTGCCGGCCGACCTGCCCACGAAGTTCGAAGTGGATGTCGCGCACCTGAAGGAACTTGGCGACCACGTGCTGGTGAAAGAAGTGAAGGTTCCTGAGCGCGTAAAGGTGCTCACGCCCCTTGACCTGGTCGTCACCGCGGTACAGCGCATCATCGAAAAGATCGAGGAAGAGCCCGTCGCTGCTGCGGCTGCTGCTCCCGCCG
>JACQEE010000247.1 GCA_016200725.1 Chloroflexota bacterium | reverse complement strand
GCGGAGATCGAGGCGCTGTTTGCCGGGGCCATCGACATTGCTTATGTGGGGCCAAGCCCAGCGATCAACGGATACGTGCAGTCGCACGGGGACGCGCTCCGCGTTGTGGCGGGCTCGGCGAGCGGCGGCGCGTCGCTGGTGGTGCGGCCTGGAGCGAACATCAAACTGGCAAGGGATCTCGGGGGCAAGAAGGTAGCGACGCCTCAACTGGGGAACACTCAGGACATCGCACTGCGGCAGTACCTCGCGGACAATGGATTGAAGCCGAAGGAGAAGGGAGGCGCGGTCGAAGTGCTGCCGATCGCGAACCCGGACATCCTGACGCTGTTCCAGCGAGGCCAGATCGATGCCGCGTGGGTACCGGAGCCCTGGGTGAGCCGTCTGGTGGCTGAGGCGAACGGAAAGATCTTCTTCGACGAGCGGGACTTATGGTCGAGCGGGAAGTTTGCGACGACGCTGGTCGTTGTGCGACGCGAGTTCCTGGTGGACCAACCGGAGGTAGTCCGCCGGTGGCTGGTGGGCCACGTGAAGACGACGGAGGTGATCAATGCGAATCCTGCGTTGGCGCGCGCCGACGTCGAGTCCGAGATCCAGCGCTTGACGAGTGTGCCGATCGCGGACAATCTGGTGGCCGGTTCGTTCGAGCGGACGCAGTTCCTAGTAGATCCGTTGGCGACGACCATCAGCACCAACGCAGACCGGGCCTACAATCTGGGCTTTCTAAACAACAAACCTAACATCAAGGGTATGCTAGACCTGACGCTCCTGAACGGCGTGCTCGCAGACCTGAAGTTGCCGCAGGTCAAGTAGAGGAGTTGGAGATGAGCCTGCAAACAACACCCGCCGGTGCCGGGCCAGCGAGCGATTCGCCGGCGGCTACGAAGCTGTCATTCAGGAATGTAACAAAGGGCTTCGATGGGATGGCTGGTCGAACCGAAGCGCTGGAGGACTTCAACCTGGAGATTCACCCCGGCGAGTTCGTCTGCCTTGTCGGGCCATCGGGCTGTGGTAAGACGACAGCCCTAAACCTTGCGGCGGGATTCGTGCGACCAGACAAGGGCCAGGTGCTACTCGATGGGCATCCCATCGAACGGCCAGGCCCTGACCGCGCGATGATCTTCCAGGAGCACGCGCTCTTTCCCTGGCTCACGGTGCGGCAGAACATCGAGTTTGGGGCTAAGTTGGCCGGCAAGCCGAAGGTGCAGCGCGAGGTGACGGCGAACTTTTACCTGCGCCTGGTGCAGCTCGAGAAGTTCGCGAACTCGTTCGCGCACGAGTTGTCGGGCGGGATGAAGCAGCGAGTGCAAATCGCGAGGGCACTGGCGCTATCGCCGGTGGTTTTCCTGATGGACGAGCCATTCGCGGCACTCGATGCGATCACGCGCGACCTGCTGTATGCCGAGGTGCAGCACATCCTCGCGGACACGAAGCAAACTGTGCTGTTCATCACGCACAACGTGCGCGAGGCGGTCATCCTTGGCGACCGCGTCGTCGTGATGGGCGGGCAGAACCCGGGCAGGATCAAAGCGGAGTTCGAGGTGGACCTGCCGCGGCCGCGCGCCTTCGAGTCGCCGGGTGTCGTCGAGTTGGCAAGCCGCACGTTGGAGTTGCTGAAGGCTAGCGGGGGCCTCGAGGAAAAGCCGGGGAGCGAGGACATCTAGGCGATGGCAGCACAAGCGGCGGAAGAACTCACCACGATGGAGCGCGCGCGGCGGTACGCGAAGCGCAACTGGCAGGCTATCGTGGTGCCGTGTGTGTTCATCGCGGCCTGTTTCCTGATCTGGGAAGGCATCGTCAGGCTGGGCATCTGGAAGGAATACCTGCTGCCTTCTCCAGCAACAGTGTTCGACCGTATCGGGCACAGCATCAAGAACGACACGATTCCCCGCGCTATTGGTTACAGCATGAAGCGCCTCGCGATCGGGTATTTCATCTCGATCGCGATAGGTGTCGTGTCCGGCATGGCCATCGCGCGGTTCAAGATCGTCGAGCAGTCGCTAGGCGTGGTGGTGACCGGGTTCCAGGCGCTGCCGAGCATTACGTGGCTGCCGCTGGCCCTGTTGTGGTTTGGCCTCAATGACCGCGCCATCATTTTCGTGGTAGTGCTGGGCTCGGTGATGGCGATCACGCAGTCGACGGCTGACGGCATCAAGAGCATCCCGACGATCTATTTCAGGACGGCGCGCAACCTCGGCGCGTCAGGCCTCGCGCTGTATCTGCGCGTCGTGTTCCCAGCGTCGCTGCCGCATGTAACGACCGGCATGAAGTTAGGCTGGTCGTTTGCATGGAGGTCGCTTATGGCGGCCGAGTTGATCTTCGTGACGCCTGGGCTAGGTCATCTGCTAGATACGGGTCGCCAGTTCAACGACGTATCCCAGGTGATGGCAATCATGCTGGTGATCGTCGCGCTCGGGTTGCTGATGGACCGGCTGGTGTTCGCCCGACTCGAGAAGTGGGTGCGCGTGCGCTGGGGCTTCGCGGGGATCAACGCCTAGGACCTCACCCTCCTGTCCCTCTCCATCTCTGATGGAGAGGGACGATTGGTTCTCACCACGTTGCGCCCCAGGCTTTCACGATGGCCTCGGCTGTTGTCGTCCAGGCGATGAAGCGCAGAGTGTTGCGCAGCACGGCCTCATGGTAGTCGAGCGGGGTGCCGGCGACGCAGTCGGTGGCGATGACGGCCTTATAGCCGCGGTCGACGGCGCCCATCGCGGTGCCGAGGACGCCGATGTTGGTGGAGACGCCGGCGACGATCACCGTCTTGATGCCGAATGCGCGAAGGAAACCATCGAGGCCGGACTCCTGGAAACCCTGCATGCCGAAGTAGCGCCCGCAGACCACGTCTTCGGGTTTCGGAGCCAGTTCGGGAATGATGTCGGATCGGCGCGAGCCGGAGGCCATCGCCTGGCCGCGCTGGGCGAGTCCCGCCGTGAGCGGCGTGTTGAGCGGATTGCCGAGGCCATCGGGGCGCTTGAGAGCAGGGCAGTGGCAGACGCGGACACCGTTCATGCGGGCGATATCGAGGAGACGGGCCAGTCGCGGCATCATGCCCGTCTCGCGCACCGCCTTGGCCAACTCGGGGAGCGAGGCCTGCTCGCCTACGATGCCGACCTGCATCTCGTTGATGACGATGGCGGTGTGGGACGGCTTGAGCAGTTCGGGCCAGTCGATGGGCATGGCGAGACCTCCGGCTATTTGGATAGGCGAGACAGGACATCGCGCCCGAAGACGTCTATGTTCTTGAGCAACTGCTGCCGTGACTCGCCGGGGAGGCCGAGCACCATGTAGGTCGCGCCAACAGCCTTGAGTTGGGAGACGTGCTCAACGACGGCCTGGGCGGAGAACTTCGGCGTGCCGATCGCGCCGAGGGACATCATCACGGTGACGATGATGTCGAGGGGTTGTTTGCGGCCGACGGCCTTCGCGTGGTCGCGAGCGTAGGCGACGCCGCGCTTCAGTTCGTCGAGCGTCTCCATCGGCGGCGTGTGCCGACGCTTGACACCTTTCGCGTTGTTGGGGAATGGCATCCAGCCGTCGCAGCGCTCGACGGCGCGGCGGATGGCGATCTTGCTGTTGCCGCCGACCCAGATCGGCGGGTGCGGCTGCTGCACAGGTCGTGGTCGAATGGTGTGGCCATCGGCGGTGAAGTGCTTGCCTTTGAAGCGGACGCCGTCCTGCGTTCACATGGCCTTCATCACACGGATGGCCTCGTCGGTCAACTCGTTGCGTTCAGCGAAGTCGACGCCCAATGCGGCGAACTCAGCCTCGAGGTAGCCGGAGGCGAGGCCGAAGAGGAAACGGCCGTTGGAGAGCGCGTCGATGCTGGCAACGGAGCGGGCGGAGAGGAGCGGATTGCGGTAGGGGAGCACGTAAATGTGCGTGAGGAGGCGCAGTCGCGTCGTCGCCGCGGCCGCGAACGAGAGGGCAACGAAGGGGTCGAGGGCCTGGTGGCCGCCTGTGCGGAGCCACTCGTCGTAGGGCGCCGGGTGGTC
>JACQEE010000246.1 GCA_016200725.1 Chloroflexota bacterium | reverse complement strand
GCGGCTCCGGAGCAGTACAAGAAGTACATCCAGATCAACAAGGATTACTTCGCCAAGAAGAAGTAGTCGTTACGCCGGGTCCGACCCGGGAACATCGCTCATAGCGACCCGCTACGCTGTTCACCGCCGGACTCGTCCGATGTAAGGTGAGGGGAGTAGCGGGTCGTTTTCGTCCGGAGGAGTCTCAAATGCCGGTCATCGAGTCCACGCCCGCCTTCGTCGAGCAGGCCTATGCCAGGGCCGACAAGAACCTCGCGATCGTCCGCAAGCGTCTCAACCGTCCCCTCACGCTCGCTGAGAAGATTGTCTACGGTCATTTGCACGACCCTGAGCGCCAGGAGTTGGTGCCCGGCAAGTCTTACCTGCTTCTACGTCCAGATCGCATCGCCATGCAGGATGCCACCGCGCAGATGGCCCTCCTCCAGTTCATGCAGGCTGGCCGCGACGAGGTTGCCGTCCCGACCACCGTTCATTGCGACCATCTCATCCTTGCCCACTTCGGTGCGCGCAAGGATATGGATGTCGCCAATAAGGAGAACGACGAAGTCTATCAGTTCCTCGAGAGCGTCTCTTGCCGCTACGGCATCGGTTTCTGGAAGCCTGGCTCCGGCATCATTCACCAGGTCGTCCTCGAAAACTACGCTTTCCCTGGCGGCTTGATGATCGGCACGGACTCACACACGCCTAACGCCTGCGGCCTCGGGATGGTTGCGGCTGGCGTCGGTGGCGCTGACGCGGTCGACGTCATGGCCGACTTTCCCTGGGAAGTGCTCAATCCTCAGGTAGTTGGCGTCAAACTCACAGGCAAGATGAGCGGCTGGACTGCGCCGAAGGACGTCATTCTCAAACTTGCCGGAATCATGACCGTCGCCGGCGGTACCAACCGCATCATTGAATACTTCGGCCCTGGTACGGAGAGTATCTCCTGCACAGGCAAGGCCACGATCTGCAACATGGGCGCCGAGTTGGGTGCTACCTGTTCCGTCTTCCCCTACGACGAGCGCATGGGCATTTACCTCCGCGCCACGGGTCGCGCCGCCCTTGCCAAACTCGCCGATGCGCGTCGCAAGGAACTGCGCGCCGATGCTGACGTTGAGGCAAATCCTAAGAAGTACTACGAGCAGGTCATCGAGATCGACCTCTCCAAACTCGAGCCGCATGTCGTCGGCCCACACACGCCTGACTTAGCCCGCCCTGTCTCCGCCATGGCTGGTGCGGTGACTAAGGAGAACTACCCCGACAACATTTCCGCGGCATTGGTGGGCTCGTGCACCAACTCCTCCTACGAGGACATCGTGCGGGCCGTGGACATCGCTGAGCAGGCACGTGCGCACGGCGCGAAGGCCGCCACTTCGCTTCTCATCACTCCAGGTTCCGAGCAGGTCCGCGCTACCATCGAGCGCGATGGCCTCATCGCTAAACTCGAGGCCATCGGCGCCAATGTGCTAGCCAACGCCTGCGGCCCTTGCATCGGACAGTGGCAGCGCGACGACATCAAGCCCGGTCAGCGCAACAGCATCATCAACTCGTACAACCGCAACTTTCCGAAGCGCAACGATGGCAATGCCGAGACAATGTCCTTCATCGCTAGCCCCGAGGTCGTGGTGGCCTACGCACTCGCCGGGCACCTTTCGTTCAATCCGGTGAAGGACAAACTCAAGGGTGCCGATGGCCGAGAGTACACGCTCCAGCCGCCAAAGGCCGCACCTGAAGTGCCGTCTAATGGCTTTGCCAAGGGTCGTGATGGCTACATCGCTCCCCCTTCCAATCGCTCTGGCGTCGACGTGAAAGTGGCGCCGGACAGCACTCGATTGCAACTCCTACAGCCCTTCGACCGGTGGGACGGCAAAGACGTTGTCGATGTGCCCGTGTTGCTCAAGGCCAAGGGCAAATGTACGACTGACCATATCTCGCCCGCGGGTCCGTGGCTCACCTACCGTGGCCACCTCGATAAGATCAGCGACAACGCCTTCCTCGGCGCGATCAATGCCTACACCGGCGAGGCTGGCAAGGGCATGAATCCGATCACTGGCGAGAATGGCGTGTTATTCCCCAAGATCGCACGCGACTTCAAGAAGCGAGGGCTCAAGTGGGTCGTTGTCGGTGATACCAACTACGGCGAGGGCAGCAGCCGCGAGCACGCCGCGATGACGCCGCGACACCTCGGGTGCGCTGCCGTCATCACCCGTTCCTTCGCCCGCATCCACGAATCCAATCTCAAGAAGCAGGGCATCCTGCCGCTCACGTTTACCAACCCTGCCGACTATGACAAGGTGAGGGAGACCGACCGCGTCAGCCTGCTCGACCTCAAAGGTCTCGCGCCTGGCAAACCAGTCAAGGCTGTGCTGATGCACACCGACGGCTCGAAGGATGAGATCCAGCTGAAGCATACGCTCAACGAGGAGCAGATCGGCTGGATCAAGGCGGGCTCTGCGCTCAACACCCTGCGCAGTCGCTAGCCTCTCCAACCAGAGACCCGTTCGGCCCTTCGACAGACTCAGGGCGAACGGGTCTCTCGCGACCTAGGCGTAGTGCCCTAAGAACGTTCCACCCAGGATGTGCACGTGCGCGTGCGATTGGCTTTGCATCGCATCGTGTCCAACGTTTGAGATGAGCCGGTAGCCGTTGGGGCAGAGTTCGTCTGCGACCTTGATGGCGACCTTCGCTATTTTTTCGATCTCGGTGAGCCACATCTCTTCCTGCGAGAGATGCTTTTTCGGCATAGCCAGCATCATCACCGGCGCCCAGCGTAGGATGTTGTCGATCACTATCACGTCGTCGTCTTCGTAGCGTACCTTCGCGGGCTCTCGCTTGGCGACGATCTCACAGAACACGCAGTACATCGGTGACTCCAGGTCGACCGCGCAACGCACTCCAGCCTAGCGTTCACTGAAGGGCGGCGCAAGAAAGGGATGGTTTCTAGCTCTGTGGCCGGCGTCCTCGGCCGCGCGGCTGTCGCTCCGACGGGGCTTCTCGCGTCGGCGATCCGGCACGACCCGTTCGGTAGTCTGGCGCGAGGATCTCGTAGACGTTGCTCATCCGCGGGTCGCTCATGCGGGACCAGATCCGCGGCTCCATCTCCTCCGGCCGCAGGCTTGATGTGATCACGGTCGCGGCTCGCGTCAGGCTCCGGTAGTTCAGCAGTTGGTCCATCTTGTCGCGAGCCCACGGCGTCTCCCCAACTTGTCCAAAGTCGTCTAGCACAAGGAGCCCGGCACGCTCTGCGCGATCCAACGCCTCGAAACTCGGCCCGCCAGGCTGGTTCACTGCTGCGCGCAGGTAGTCGAGCAACTTGGGCACCAGCAGGAAGAGGACGTCCTGCCCTTTTTCTCGGCACACGTTGGAGATCGCCGCCGAAAGATGTGTCTTCCCGCACCCGTGCTGGCCCGTCAGGACAAGCCAGCCCTCCGGGTGCTCAGCGAATGACTGCGCGAGCCGGTATGCCTCTCGCAAGTTGTCACAGAACTGCCCTTTCAGCCCCATCCCATCAGGGTTAAAGTTCTGGAAGGTGAGGTGCGGCAGCACCATGTCCAGCTGATCGATGCCGTGCCCTGCTCGATGCGCTGTCGCGGCGAGCCGCACTACCTTGGTCAGGGACCGGTCCATCAGCCGGGCGCGGACTCGATCTTCATGCTGGTCGAGCGGCACGTCTGTGGTGATGACTGTGGGCAGCCCAGCGTTGTAGCGGTGGCTCAGCAACTGCCACAACTTCTCTCTTGCCCAAGGCGTTGCGCTCTCGGTGCCAAGGTCGTCGAGCATGAGCAGGCGGATGTTGCGCACCTGCTCGAACAACTCGTCGTAGGGGATCTCGCTGTCCGGCGCGAATGCCGCCCTCAGGTGGTCGAGGAGGTCTGGCACAGGCAGGAAGAGCGTGGGCGTACCCCCGGCGATACTCGCGTGCACGACCGCCGCCGCGAGGCGCGTCTTGCCGCTGCCCGCAGGCCCCTCGATGACCAGCCAGCCCTTCGGCTCCGCAGCGAACTTCTTCGCAACCTCGATCGCCGTCAGCATTGCCGCGTTGGCGCCCGGGCTGCCGCCGCTCGCACGGGCGCCAAGCGCCTCGAAGGTGACTCCTTCGAGGTTGCCGAGCCGACTCAGGCGCAGCAGCCGGTCTGCGCGCCCCGCCGCGAAACGATTGATCTGACACCGGCACGCGAATAAGCGCCCGAAGTCCGGGTGATCGACGGTAACATCGTGCCGCACCCACCCGATGCCGCCGCATACCTCGCACACGGGCGTGGGTTCACTCTTTACGACGGACGATGTACCCGCCGCGGCCCCGTTCGCCGGGTACCGCTTCAGGATGTCTTGCAACGTTTCCACTGACCCGTCCCTCGGCCTTCCACCGTTCCAGGATGCGCTGGATGTAGCGCCAACTCCGCTTGTTCAGGCGCGCCGCCTCTCGGAACGCCTCGATGACCCACTCCTGTGGATAGAGCCCTTCGGCCTCCTTCAACTCCTCAGCAATCATAGGCGAAAGGATGCCGATGTTCTCTTCATATAACGCAAAGATGGAGCGGCGCTCCATCGGTGCAGCGGTCGGCTCCACCTTCGGTAGACCTCCGAGGTCCGCCTGGCCTCGCCGCACGGCTTCCACCCCCCGCTTGCCCGCTTCATCGTTCAGCAAATAGACGCGTTCACTCCCATCGGGCCGCTCAACTTCGAGTGCGAGAAACGTACCGCGCTTGACGGCCTTTTGCAACCCTTCTCGCAGGGCTACTCTCGGTTCCATCTCGTGCTTCGCCATGCTGGACATCACGTCGAGATCGGCGGCAAGTTCGCGCTCCGCAACGAATCTCGGGAAGCCGCGCTTCCACGCGAGGCGGTTGAACAGAAAGAGCGTTACCTTCAACTCCAGCGGATCGTCGATGAACGGCAGCAACTCGGTGAAGAAGGCGTTCGGAAGCGGCGTCACCCGCGCATTGTTCGGAAAGCCGGCGAACTCCGTCATACGTCACACTGCGCCGACGAGCGCGTTCTTGAACGTTGTCGTCTTCTCGTCGAAGAACAACTGCACCGATCCAGTCGGCCCATGCCGGTGCTTCGCGACTATCAACTCGGAAACTCCCTTCGGGTAAGGGCGCTCCGGATTGTTGCGCTCCCAATCGTCGGGGCTCATGGCCGCATCTTCGCGGAAGATGAACACGACTACGTCCGCGTCCTGCTCGATGCTGCCGCTTTCGCGCAGGTCGGCCAGCACTGGCCGCTTGCCCGGACGGTTCTCCACCGCGCGGCTCAACTGTGAGAGCGCGAGCACCGGCACGTCGAGGTCGCGTGCCAAGCCTTTGAGCGACCGCGAGATCTCGCTGACCTCCTGCACGCGATTGGCGGCGTTGCCTCGATTGTCGCCGCCGTGCATCAGTTGCAGGTAGTCCACGATCACCAGGTCTAGCCCGCGCTCGATGTACAGCCGCCGCGCCTTGCTTCGCATCTCCAGCACGCTCACCAGCGGCGTGTCGTCGACGAAGATCTGCAGGTCCGACAAGTCGCCAATCGCGGCCATGAGCGCCGCCTCTTCGTTGTCGTGGTGCTGGCCCTGCCGAAACTGCCGCAACTTGTACGTATCGATCTTAGAGACGCTAGCCAAGAGGCGGTCGGCCAACTGCTCCTTCCCCATCTCCAGGCTGAAGATGGCCACGTGCGCCGATGCCTTCTTCGCCGCGTTGTAAGCGATGTTGAGGGCTAGGCTGCTCTTACCCAGGCTCGGCCTCGCCGCCAGGATCACTAGGTCGGAGCGCTGGAGACCACCCAAGAGACGATCGAGATCGATGAACCCCGTAGGCACGACGTCCGGCGCGTCGGGCCTCAGGCGCTCGTGCACGCGGCGCTCTTCGAGATACTGATCGAGGACATCGCCGAGGAAGACGAAGTCGCGCGTGCCTTCACCCGAGCGAATCTTGAAGAGCAAGTCCTCGGCCGACGTGAGCGCTTTGTCGATGTCCGGCCCGGCCTCGTAGCCGATGCCTTTGATCTGCTCGCCAGCCTCGATGACCCGGCGCATCGTCGCCGTTCGCTGAACGATGCGCGCATAGTGCTCCACGTGCGCGGATGTGGGCACCTTCATAATCAGGTGCGAAAGGTAGGCCGGCCCGCCCATCGCTTCGAGGACGCCGCCTGGTTCCAGTTCGTTGGCGAGCGTGACCTGGTTGATCTTGGTGTCGCGATGGAAGAGGGCCACGCAGCCCTGGAAGCACTGGCGGTTACGCTCGACGGAGAAGTCGTCCGGCTTGAGGAACCCAACAATCTTCAGCAGGGCATTGCTCTCGATGAGCAGGGAGCCGATGACGGCCTCTTCCGCCTCGATGTCTTGAGGCGGCAGCCTGTCGGAATACATGACGCCCTCCAAGGGCGGTAACAATCGGACGCGGACTGAGCGCTACTTCGCGGACTCTTCGGCCTCTTCGCCTTCGGCAGCCTCGGCCTCTGCGACAGGAGCAGCGGTTGGAATCGAGGCCTCGCGCTTCGCTGCCTTCTCGGCCTCAACCTCTTGGACGATCTCCTCGGCGGTTGGCTCCTCAACCGGCGCCATGCCTTCGGGGGCGGCCACGACGACGGTCACTTTCGGCTCGATGCCAGGGTGCAATTTGACCGGGACGGTGTAGTTGCCCAGGAGCCGGAAGGAGTCCATGATGACGCGGCGCCGGTCGATTTCGCGACCAGCCAGTTTGGACAATTCTTCCGCTACGCGGACATTGGTGATCGAGCCGTAGAGGCGGTTGTTGCGCCCCGCGCGCGCCTCGATGCGGACGACCTGCCCATTCAACTTGTCGGCGAGGCCCTTCATCTCGGACTCGGCCGCGACGCGCCGCTTTCCAGCTGCGCTGCGGAGGCGCTCCACCCGAGACATCTGGTCGGGCGTTGCCGCCACGGCCAACTTTCCCGGGAACAGGTAGTTCCGCGCGAAACCTGGCTTTACTTCCTTGATGTCGCCGGCGTAGGCCGTGCCCATCACGTCTTCGATGAACAGTACCTTCATAACCGCGCCAATAGGGGAAAAGAGTCTCCGACAGCAGCACCCAGTATAGGGGTGCGCCGGAGCGCCTACAAGATGAGGTTGTCAGCGTCTGCTCTCCTCGTTGTCGCGCACGCCACCTCGTGACGCGAGTCGTGGCGATTTGTCGCGAAATGAACCTGTCTAATGGGCCGGTGTGTCGCCGGTTACGGGTCGGTGAGCCGTCGGTAAAGCGACGGTGAGACACCGGTTACGGTATGGCGCCAACTGAAGTGAGTCGTGGCGTTCGTGGGGATTTCAAGCGAAAGCGGAACCACCCATCGCGACTGGCGCCGCTGCGGGGTGGTGGGTGAGGCTCGAACCAGGCCGACTAGGACATTAGTTCTCAATAGTAGTATACGGGCGTACGCAAGGGGCAATGATACAGAGGTGAACAGGGGGTCTCTCGAAGAGAGAAGACCGACGTCATGTCCTCGGCCGGAAGACGGGCCAAGGAGGACGAAGAGCGTATCGAGAGCTACACCACCTTGTCGCCTTGCATCTTGCCGATCTCTTCCCAGGAGTAGCCGAGTTCCAGGAGTACCTCTTCGGTGTGCTGGCCGATCTCCGGCGCGGGGCCCTGCGGCGATGGCGGGGTCGCGGACATGCGGATGGGGTGCCCTACGATCTTCACTTTGCCGAGGTCCGGGTGCTCGATGGTGCGGATGTAGCCGTTCAGCAGCGCCTGCTCGCTTTTCAGGATGTCGTCGTAGGTCTGCACGCGCGAGACGAGGAACTCGCTGGCCTCCAGCTCCTGCAGCCACTCGTCGGTCGTCTTCTTGCGCAGCGCGGGCTCCATGATGCGCCAGAGCGCCTCTTCGTTCTTGTTGCGCCCGTCCGCCGTGGCGATGAGCGGGTCGTGCTGGTGCGCCTCAATACCGAGAATGCGACATAACATTGGCCATTGTTCGTCGAAGCAGCCAGCCAGGCAGATGTAGCCGTCCTTTGTGGCGAACGAACCCCAGACGCCGCGCAGCGCGAAGGAATGGTTGCGCCCCGCGCGCCGTACCGGAATCTGAGGCATGAACGACTTGGCGGTGATCTCCCAGGGCTGCATCGCGATGACCGTCCCGTAGAGCGACACCTCGACCTTCTGGCCCTTCCCTGTCCGACCGCGATAGACCAGCGCCGCAAGGATGGCCGAGGCCAGCATCGCGCCGGTCGTTGCGTCGGCGATGCACGCGCCTGCCGGGAAGGGCACGCCGTCGACGGGCCCGGTGACGCTCATCAGGCCGCCTGCCGCCTGGCCGAGCGTATCGCGGCCCGGCTTCTTCGCCCATGGACCCTCGCTGCCGAAGGTGCTGCCCGAGGCGTAGATGATGTCCGGCTTGATCTTCCGCAAGGCTTCGTACCCATACCCCAGCCGGTCCATCACGCCGGGGATCCAGTTGCTCACGACGACGTCGGCGCGCTTCACCATCTTGTAGACGATCTCTTTGGCCTTGGGCTGCTTGAGATCGAGCGTCACGCTCCGCTTCCCACGGTTCAGCACCGTGACATAGGCTGCCCCGCCCCGCCGCCCGAACTCACCCTCGCGCCGCTCGATCTTCTCCACGGTCGCGCCCATGTCGGCGAGCAGCGCTGTGCTGTACGGGCCGAGTATCTCTTGCGAGAAGTCGACGATGCGAATGCCTTCGAGCGCTCCGGGCATGGCAGCCTCCTTGTAACCAAACCCCTGCCCCTTCCCAGAGAGGGAGGGGGAGAAGGCATCCACAGATTACACAGATTGCACAGATTTTAGGGAGAGATGAACCTGACCGCTGCCCCTTCCCTGGGAAGAGGAAACCATGTCACTGCTTAGGTTCCAGGATGACGACAGGAATATCTCGCGATGTCTTCTTCTGGTAGTCCTGATAGGGCGGATAGATTTTGAGCAATCGCGGCCACAACGACGCCTTTTCCTCGAGCGATGCCTGCCTCGCGACCATCGCTTGATCGCGACGCCCGTGCCGCACAATGACCTCGGGCTTCGCCATCATGTTGAGGAACCAGTCCGGGTGTGCGGGCGCGCCGCCTTTCGAGGCGACGAGCACGTAGCGGTCGCCATCGGCGAGGTAGCCGAGCGGCAGGGTGCGGCGCTTGCCGGTCTTGCGGCCCGTCACGGTGACGAGCACGACGGGCAGCGTGCCGAACTTGCCGCCGACGCGGCCGCCGGTGGCGCGGTAGACGGCGTTGTTTACCACCGTCATCGCCTTGAAGAAAACCTTTGAGGGCATTTGCCTGCTCCCCTTTCGTTGGTTCCCAGCGGGGGGAAGAGCGCGCACTTCGTGCGCGGCATTGCGCGCGTCTCTCGTGGGGAGGCCACTTCGCGGCCGATGGTCTTGGCCATCTTCACGACGCGGTCGACCTGCTCCGCGTTCGATAACTTCTTGCCGTCGAGCACCGCGTTGTCACCCAGCCCCGTGCGGACGTGCGCGCCCTGGGAGACGGCGAACATGCACATCTTCGAGTGGCTCGGCCCGTAGACATAGGACATCCAGCGGTAGGGGATGTCGGGCGGCATCATGCGCCCGAAATAGGTGAGCGGCGCCTCCGGGGATGGCGGCATGCCCCAGTTGTGATAGTCGCTGAGGATCAACTTGAAGAGGATGGGCTGCTTGATCCAGCCGAGGCGCTTGTAGGTGATGCAGTGGCGCACCTGGCCGAGTTCGCGCACGCCGATGCTGTATTGCATCCCGAGGCGGTCGCAGAGCGAGAAGAAGTATTTCGCCTCGTGGTGCGTCACGCTGCGCACGTGGTCGGCGCGATACTCTTTCTCACCCTGGTGCAACTCGCCGAGGTTCTCCGCGCCGAGGTCGATGGTGGCGAAATCGAGTTTGATGTCCTTGTGCTGCGCGAGCGCCTCGAGGTGGGAGAAGCGTTCCTGCGGCGTCGGCGACGAACTGTAGGTCGGATAGAGGATCACGTCCTTGTTCTTCGCGCGGATGAGGCTCATCGCCTCGGTGTATTCCTCGATGCCGGGGTGGAACAGACGGCCTGACTGAGGATCGCGGGCATGGAAGTGCACGATGGCCGCGCCGGCCTGCGCCGCCTCGAGCGCCTCGCGGGCGACCTCCTCCGGCGTGTACGGCACGCGCGGGTTCGCCGACTTGGGCGACTGCTCGTTGATGGCGGCTTCGATGATGAGTTTTTCCATAGTCTCGCTCCGCTTCTAACTCAACAACCATGACTCCAAGGCAGACTCCAATTGCGTCTCGGAAAGCAGTTCTTTCTGCCGAAACACGCTTGTATTGATGTTGTTGAACTTTGCCCCAATCCCGCCTCCAGTGATGAAGGGTTTTAACCCACTGGTGCTGAGGAGCAAGAAGCCAGGTTGAGCCTGATGCGCTAGGAGCCAGCGTAGATTGTTTTGGAAGTAGAGCGGATCCCGATCGATGATTTCAGGCTGGAGCCCCGCACCTTTGGCCGAGCCGATGCCAAGCCTTCCAAACGCCGGCTGGAAAAGCTTGATCTCAAGAAAGAACGCTTTGGGGATCGAGCCATCGCGACAAATGATGACATCGACCACGTCCTTGTTTTTGAGACAGAGGATATCTGGATGGCGTTTGAGGATGGGAGCGAGCACGACGTCTCGGATGTGGGCTTCGAGAGCCGCCTCACTTGCAAATGCCGCTGTGCTGCCGATTGTCATAGCGTCATCTCCTACCCGACTGTTCAGCCGCTCGTGGACCTCGGAGGCGTTATAGGTGGTGAGGAACCAGTGGCACTGCACATCGTTGGGCACCATGTCGAGGTACATCATGATGCCGCGCACGTCCGGGAACGGCCCGTGCGGATCGGCCGCCGACATGAAGATCTTCACCGCCCATGGAGACTTCACGAGCCCGAGCTGCGCGTAGGCGTGGATGTGGCGCATGTGGCCGACGTCGCGGACGCCGAGACTGTAGTGGACCGAGTGGCGGCGCAACGCGCGCATCATGTCCACGACGTCGTTGTGCGAGTTGACATAAGCGCCGCCGCCATTCTTGAACCCACCAAGGACTGGGTCGATGCGGCCACCGTTCGTTGCCCCCAAGTCTAGCGTCGCGAGCTCAAGGCGCACGTCGGGGTTGTCCGCCAGTTTGACGACGTGCGCGATGCGCTGGCTGCCTGGCATCCCGCCCGGGTACGTCGGGTAGAGGATGGCGTCGCACTGCTTCTTGATCTCGCGCATCGCCTCCGCGTAGGTCTCCGCGCTCTGCCACAACTGCTCGCCGCTCTTGTCGCGAGCATGGAAGTGGATGATCTGGGCGCCGGCCTTCGCGCAGGCGACCGCGTCCTTGATGACCTCCTCCGGCCCGTACGGTACGTGCGAGTTCTGGTCCTTCGTCGCCAATTCGTTCAGCGCCACCTCGATCATCATCTTGTCCATGGAAACCTCCGGGACCTCACCCTCCCTGGCTGTGCCAGGGTTCCCTCTCCAGCGGAGCTGGAGAGGGAGGGGAAGTGGCGGCATTGTAGCACCCTCCATGCAGGGGCAATCGCCATGCTATACTCCTGGAAATCTCCACGTCAGTAGGTCAACGCGCCCGCGAAAGGAGTCCCATGCCCGACCTCGAGTTCATGCTCTACGAAAAGCAAGAGAATGTCGGCGTCATCACACTCAACCGCCCCGAGCGCCGAAACGCGCAGCACGAGCCCTTCCTCCGTGACCTCGACCAGGCCTATCGTCTCGCCGAGGCTGACAACGACGTGAAGGTGATCGTCCTCAAGGCGAACGGCCCGCACTTCTCCGCCGGCCACGACATCGGCACGCCCGAGTCCAACGAGTACCGAAAGAAGCATCCCATCAAGCGCGGCGTCGATGGACGCTACGCGTGGGAGTCCCAGTTCTACCTCGGCCTGACGAAGCGCTGGCGCGACATCCCGAAGCCGACGATTGCCGCGGTCCAGGGCTACTGCATCGCTGGCGGACTCATGCTCTGCTGGCCCTGCGACCTCATCATCGCCGCCGACAACGCCAAGTTCAGCGACCCCGTCGTGCGGATGGGCATCGGCGGCGTGGAGTACTTCGCCCACCCCTGGGAACTCGGCGCACGCAAGGCCAAGGAGATGCTCTTCACCGGACAGTTCATCGACGCGCAGGAAGCGCACCGCCTCGGCATGGTCAACCGCGTCGTCCCCACCGACAAACTGGTCGAGGAGACGATGAAACTGGCGAAGGAAATCTCGCAGATGCCGGCCTTCGCGCTTGCGGCGACCAAGGCCGCGGTGAACCAGACGATGGACATGATGGGCCAGTGGAACGCGATGCAGGCCGTCTTCACGCTGCACCAACTGGCGCATGCGAACTCGGAGATCGAGACGGGCAGCGCGATCATGGGCATGAGCGCGGAGAAAATGAAGAAGGCGTCAGGCGTCGCGGGTTAACTCAGGCAAATCAGAGGGAGGCCATCATGACGATCGTCCATCGAAGAGTGTTTTTCGGCAAGGTTGGCACCGCGGATAGAATTGTCAAACTGTGCCGGGAGTTCGAGAAGGCGGCCAGGAAATACGGATTCAATATCAAGACCACGCGGGTGATGACGGACTACTTCAACGGTCGTACTGACCGAGTCGCGTGGGCCTGGGAAGTCGATAGCCTGGCTGCCCTCGATGCAGGCATGAACAAGATCATGTCGAACTCGAAAGGGAAGGCCGAGTTCGATCGCCTCTTCGGCCAGCTGTCGCAGTTGATCGACCATGCTGAGGTCGAGAACTGGACGTTGCAGTAGTGGCTAAGCGTTCCACCGAAGCCCAGGCGTCTTAGCGGACCACGAGATCGCTCGGAACAGTGCAGTCATTTCTTGCCGGCTAGCAAGCGCTCGGCATTCTCGTGGAGAATTGCTGCCCTCTCGCTCGCCGTCAGCGGCAATGCCTCCATGACTCCCGTGAACAGCACCGGATCGCACAGCGGATAGTTTGTTCCGAAGACGACGCGGTCGATGCCGATTCGCCGGAACCACGCGACCGCTTCGTCGCGCGTCCACTGGTCAGGCTTGCCGAGCATGTCGAGTCGCGAAGAGGTGTCTGCGTAGAGATTCGGATACATCGCTGTCAGCCGCGCGACGTCCTCCTCCGCGCCGATGCCGAGGTGCGCGAGCACGATGTCCACCCCGGGATACGCCTTCAACACCGCCTCGAAATGCTTCGGATGGCCCCACGCAGGAGCGCCTTTGAAGCCCTGTCCGCCCGCTTGTGCCAGGACGAAGACACCGTGCTCGCGCGCCAGGTCGAAGACGATGCGCATACGCCGGTCGTCCGGCGTGCAACGATGAAACATCGGCGCGATCTTCAACCCGCTCGCGCCCTTCGCCAACTTGTCGGCCGCCTCGCGGCGCATGGTCGCCTCGTCCATCACCATCGGATCCAGGCCGACGAGCGTCAACAGACGCCCACGATGCTTCTCGACCGCCTCGACGGCCCACGCATTCAGCGATAGCCACTGACTCACGACGTGTCGCCGCACCTCGTCGTGCACGTCGTCTCGCGCAGCGACACCTTGTCGCGGCGCTGGCCCGCTGCTGCGACGGCTGCTCGACGCTTCCGCGACCATACGCTCGATGTGGTCGAGCGCCGGCATCCAGGGGATGATCATCGCCTTCGCGATGCCTGCCTCGTCCATCAGGCGCAGGAGTTCGCGGGGCTCTCCCTTGCGCTCGGGCTCGGTGCGACCCCACAGCCGTTGGAAGGCAGTGCCTTCTTCGGCCGTCGGATGCGTGTGCGTGTGAAAGTCGATCGCGCCTGCGGCCATGTCGTGCCTCCTCGATGCGCGCAGTATACTCACCGAGCGCCATCGCCACCCGCGTTTCGTCTCGGAGGCCTCCATGACCGCCAACGTCCAGACTGTTCTCGGCCTTGTCAGCGTCGACAAACTCGGCTTCACGCTAATGCACGAGCACCTGAAGGTCGGCTTTCCTGGCTGGCAGGTGGAAACGACGCTTGAGTTCGACCGCGAGAAAGAATTGAAGGAGGCGGTCGAGCGCCTCAAGAAACTCAAAGGCCTCGGCGTTGGCACCTTCGTCGACCCGTGCGCGATGGAACTGGCGCGCGACCCCGATTTCATGGCAGAGGCGTCGAAGCGCTCTGGGGTCAACATCGTGTGCAGCACCGGCCTCTACCTCGACCACGGCCTCGATCTCGCCGGCTTCCCTGCCTACTTCCGCATCATGAAACTCGAGCAGCTGCGGCGGATCTACAGCACCGAGCTGAGGCGCGGCATCGGCGCCAACCGTGTGCGCCCGGGCATCATCAAGGTCGCTACCGGCCCCGACTACATCAGCGACCAGGAGAAGAAGTCGCTGCGCGCGGCGGCCCAGACGGCGATGGACCTCGACGTGCGCATCACCACGCACACCACGAAGGGCACGATGGGCAACGAGCAACTCGATATCTTCCTCGGCGAAGGCATGAAGCCACATCTCATCGTCATCGGCCACTGCGACTGGAACCACAACACTGCCTACCATCGCTCGCTGCTTGAGCGCGGCTGCTACATCGGCTTCGACGGCGTCGGCACTCAGGTTCAACGATGTCAAATTGATACACTACCCAGGCACGGCTCTACATAACGGCTAGGCGGGGCAGCGCTACATAATATGAAAGCGGTACGCTTCCACGAACATGGGGAACCTAGCGTCCTTCGCTACGAGGAGGCTCCAGAGCCCAAGATTGGCCCAGCAGAAGTCCTCGTCCGCGTGCGGGCCTGCGCGCTCAATCATCTCGATATGCAGGTGCGACGCGGCCAGTTCGGCAGGTCGCCGCACCTGCCACACATTCTCGGGGCAGACATCGCTGGAGTGGTCGAACAGGTCGGCACGCTCATCACTCACGTCAAACCTGGCGATGA
>JACQEE010000245.1 GCA_016200725.1 Chloroflexota bacterium | reverse complement strand
CTCGGTAAGTTCTCGCTGTCGCCATACGTGCCGCAGGCGCCCGCGCAGGCGGTCGGCGAGCACAACGGCAAGGGCTTCGAGTCGAAGCGCCTTCCCGTTCGCCCTGAGCCTGTCGAAGGGCGGGCGGGCACGAGCATACCCAAGCATCCGCTGAGCGGCCTCACCGTGATGGAGTTCGCGACGTTCATCGCCTCGCCGTGGGTGACCGGCCTGCTCTCCGACCTCGGCGCGCGCGTCATCAAGATTGAGCCCATCACCGGCGACCTCTACCGCGCGATGGCCTTCCCAAAGATGTGCAAGACGATCCAGGGGAAAGAGGCGCTCTCGCTCGACCTCAAGGACCCGCGCGCGCAGGAGGCGGTGCAGAAGTTGATCGCCAAGAGCGATGTCCTGCTGCACAACTTCCGGCCTGGAGTCCCCGAGCGCCTCGGCATCGGCTGGGAAACGGCTCGCAAGATCAGGCCGGACATCGTCTACGTCTACGCGGGCGCCTATGGCTCGACGGGGCCGCACAGCCACCGGACGGGCTTCCACCCCATCGCTGGCGCAATCACCGGCGCGCCCTGGCAGCAGGCGAAGACGGTCATTCCGCCCTCGGACCAGCCGCTCACCCTCGACGAGTTGCAGTACTACGGCCACATCACGCGCAAGTCGAACGAGACGAATCCCGACCCCTGCGCCGCGATGGCCTGCGCCTCAGCGACGATGCTCGCGATCTACTACCGCGCGCTCACCGGCAAGGGCCAGTATGTCGAGACCTCCATGCTCGGCGGCAACCTCTACGCCAACGCCGACGACGCCCTCTCGTACGCGGGCAAACCCGAGCGTCCATCCGTCGACAAGGACTTCAACGGCCTCAACGCGCTCTATCGCCAATACCAGACGAAGCAGTGGTGGGTCTTCTTCGCCTGCCCTTCACAAAGCGAGTGGGAGGCCTTCGGCAAGGCAACGGGTCGCACCGATCTGCTCAACGATGCGCGCTTCAACACCGTTGAGGCTCGCCGCGCCAACGATGCCGCGCTGGCCGCCGCGCTCGAGCCCCTCTTCGCGACGCGCACGGCCAGGGAGTGGGAGGCGCTGCTCGCGAAGGCCGACGTCGCCTGCGTCGAGGTGCTCGACGGCGACAACGGCAAGTTCCTGGTGACGCAGCCTTGGACTAAGGACGCCGGCATCTACACGCCGACCGAGCACCCGTCGCTCGGGAAGTACTGGCGCGCCAACGCCCCGTGGGCCTTCTCGCTGACGCCAGGGCAGGCGGGCCCCAACTGCTACCTCGGCGAGCACACCCGCCCCATCCTTCGCGAACTCGGCTACGACAACGCCACCGTCGACCAGTGGGTCGCCGAAGGCATCGCCGTCTCCCACGAGGCGCAGCCCGTGGCGGGGTGAGCCGATCCCACGCCCCTTTCCAACATGGAAAGAGAGTCGAATATCCTGGGAGAAGAGGTCGGTCACAACAGGCGGAGGGTGGTCGTCTAAGAATAGAAGGAGCAATGATGGTTATAGTTCGCTTCAAAGTAACGTGCAAACCCGAGAAAATCGAGCAGGCGGTGGCGGCTTTCAGAGAAGCCATCATCCCTAGCCGCGCCGTCAAGGGTGTCGTCAACTTCGACATCGCGAGAGACCTTCTCGATCCGAATTCAATCATCGCCACCGAAGTCTTTGCAGATCGGGCGGCCCTCGAACGCCAGGAGTCCTTATCCGCCATTCAGAAGATCATCGGCCAGCTACCGGACTTCCTCGCAAGTCAACCGGAGGCGACGATTTTCAACGTCTCTTCATCCGAACCTTGGGGAGGTTAAAGCGCATCATGGGCAAGAAAGTCGTGCACTTCGAGATCCTCGGCAAGGACGGCAAGAAACTGCAGAACTTCTACTCGAAACTTTTCGACTGGAAGGTCGATGCCAACAACCCGATGAACTACGGCATCGTGACACCCGCTGACGCCGGCATTGGCGGCGGCATTGCCGCGGGGATGGACGGCACAAGCCAGGTCACTGTGTACGTCGAAGTCGAAGACCTGCCAAGGTACCTCAAGAAGGCGGAGTCCTTAGGGAGCAAGACCATCATGCCGCCGATGGACGTCCCCGGGGGCCCCACGATCGCGATGTTCGCCGACCCCGAGGGACACGCGATCGGCCTAATCAAGGCTGGCAGCGGCCCGAAGATGTAGGGCAGTTATCCATCGCCCACTTGTCTGAGTTCAGCGCTCAAACTGTCGCTACGATCTGGTACGAGAATACCTTGAGCCGCGAACTCAAATATCGCTGACTCGACATCTGCGAGTAACCATTCCGGCCCGGCGCTTGAATTCCTCACTGCGGCTTGCAGCCTTCGGCAGAATTCAAGAAAGGCCTCATAGCCTCGAATCATCGAGCGTCGATCTCCATCGCGAATCGACGGGAGACACTGCCGAGGCTCGCACGGATTCTCCAAGCGTCCAGCGCAACGTAGTCTCGTGGGTTCATAAACATGAGGGTCTTACTGGCGTAACTAAGGCCCCAGCCTTCGAGGTCAAGCAGCGCCCCGAGTGCCCATCGCGGTTTAGCGAAGTAGCGTACGGCTTCAGCCGTCTTGGTCTTAACATCTTCGGGCTGGTTTTGTCGCAAGAGCTTTTGCTTCGGCCCGTGCTGGTTTCCTCCCCAATCCGCAATCGCGCACAAGTCCTCTATGTCCAAATGTCCGCATTGCGAGACCTTTTGCGGAAGGCGATTCAGCAGGGCTTGATAACCAGCGAAATACGCTGACTGTCGGTACTTCTCGTACCATTCCAGGTAGGGCGTGGGCGAGTTGGTCAAAGGTAACGTCCATGATCGTGTCTCCCACTGTTTCCTCACGCCCTCCGAAAATCCACCACGTTCAGCCGTAGCGTCTCCCGGCCGTTGAACCTGTCCACGCTCAGGTTGAAGACCACGTCGATGCGCTTGGGCGTCGAGCCTTCGAGCGGCGGCGCGTTGAAGGCCATCGCAGTCCAGGCGACCGCGCCATCCCTCAGCGTGATGCGCAAGTGCTTGCCGTCCGCGCCGACGGCCTTCATGTCGCGCACCTCGACGTCGCGGGCGAGGAAGATCGGCGTGGGGTTGCCGAGGCCGAAGGGCGCCAGGTCGCGCATCGCCTTGATCAGCGGCCCGTTGATGCGCCCAAGCGGTATCTCCGCATCGATGGCGATGCGCGGCACGAGCGGCTGTCCCGCCAACTTGCGCTCGGCGATAGCGAGCAGGCGTCGCTCGAGTTCCGGCAGCCGCTCCGTCGCGATGGTGAAGCCAGCCGCCTGGGCGTGGCCGCCATAGCGGACAAAGAGTGGTTCGACAGGCTCACCACGAACGGGACCTTTGCCGTCGCACTCTCGCAACGCCTCGATGATGTTGAACTCCGGGATGCTGCGGCACGAGGCGCGGCACTCGCGGTCGCCGCGCTGGTAGACAATCGACGGCCGGTAGCACTGCTCGGTCAGTTTGCCTGCCGCGAGGCCGACGATGCCCGCGGGGAACAACTCGTCGCCGAGGATGAGGATCGGCGGCATCGCCTCGAGTTGCGCGAGGTAGTCGCGCACCTTGGCCAGCACGTCGGCGGTAGTGCGCTGGCGCTCGCCGTTCGCGGCGTCGATCTGCTCGGCGAGTCGTTGCGCCTCCTCCATCTCCGGCGCCGTCAGCAGCAGATAGGCCGGGCTCGCGTGGTCGATGCGTCCAGGCGCGTTGATGCGCGGCCCCAGCGCGAATGCGACCGACTCCGTGTCGACGTGCCCCAACTCGAGTCGCGCGGCCTGGAGCAGCGCTCGTATCCCCGGACGCTGGCTCTTGTTGAGCCGCGCCAAGCCTTCGCGCACCAGCGAACGGTTCAGCCCCGTCATCGGCGCCATGTCGGCGATGGTGCCCAGCGCCACGAACTCGAGCAGCGCGGGGTCGAGGTCGACGCTCAGCTCGCGAGCGAGCGCCTCGCAGAGGGTGAAGGCCACGCCGACGGAGGCGAGGCCCGCGTACGCAGGCGGCGAGCCGGGGAGTTTGGGGTCGACGACCGCGCTCGCCATCGGCAGCGACGCTGGCGGCGTATGGTGGTCGGTGATGACCACGTCGATGCCCAGGTCAGCAGCGGCGGCGACCTCGGGGTGGTTGGTGATGCCGCAGTCGGCGGTGACGATCAGTTTGACGCCGCGACTGTGCAACTCCTGCACCGCGCCCAGGTTCAGCCCGTGGCCCTCGCTCACGCGGTCGGGGATGTACGGTACGAGGCGCGCGCCCGCGGAGTGCAGCCACTCGGTGAGCAACGCCGCTGAGGTGACGCCATCGGCATCGAAGTCGCCATACACCGCGATGAGTTCGCGGTTGCGTAGCGCACGCATGATGCGCTCGACAGCCGCCTGCGCGCCGGGGATGCGTGACGCGTCGTCGGGCGATGACGCTGGCGGATGTAGAAAGGCCTCGGCGTCGGCAACGCTTCGGACGCCGCGGTTGAACAGCAACTGCGCCATGATCGGCGGGTAGTCGCGCAGCGCGCGAACCACCTCAGCCGTCGCTAGCGGCGCAACGTCCCACCGACGGCGCTGGAGCGAGGATGTCGTGGTGGTCATGGAGAAGAGCGTGAGTACCTGGAGGAGACTAAGCGCATTCTACTCCATGTCCATCGTGAAGTTGACGCAACGAGGCCGCGGCGTAGAATGGCGCCACCCCGCCCTTTTATAAAGTCTTCACCCAAGGAGTCCCTATGCCTACTAGAACCCCGAAAGTGCTCCTCGAGAACATCATGTTCCCCGAGGGCCCCCGCTGGCACAAGGACCGCCTCTGGTTCTCCGATATGTACGCGCACGAAGTCGTCGCCGTGGACATGCAGGGGAAGCGCGAGGTCATCTGCCGTGTGGAACAGCAACCCTCCGGGCTCGGCTGGCTCCCCGATGGCCGCGCTCTCATCGTCTCGATGCTCGACCGCCGCCTGCTCCGCCTCGAGAAGCCAGGCATGCTGGCCAGGCTCATGGGCCGCAACGGCAGCGTCAAGTTAACCCAGGTCGCCGACCTCAAGGCGATTACCGGCGGCGAGTGCAACGACATGGTCGTGGACTCGAAGGGCCGCGCCTACGTGGGCAACCTGGGCTTCGACGTGCACGGCGGCGCCCCCGACAAGCCAGGCAACATCGTGATGGTGACGCCCGACGGCAAGACGCGCATCGTCGCCGACAACCTGATGATCCCCAACGGCACCGTCGTCACCCCCGACGGCAAGACCATGATCGTCGGCGAATCGCGAGGCAAGCGTCTCACCGCCTTCGATATCCAGCCCGACGGCTCGCTCACCAACCGCCGCGTCTGGGCGCAACTCGAGGTCGTCCCCGACGGTATCTGCCTCGATGCCGAAGGCTGCATCTGGGTCGGCGCGCCCAGCCAGAACACCGCCTACTATCGAGTCGCGCAGGGCGGCAAGATCAAGGAGAAGATTGAGTCGGACGGCTGGATGGCCATCGCTTGCATGCTGGGCGGTCCTAGCGGCAAGACGCTCTTCATGCTCGACGTCAAGACGGGCCAGAAGAGCGCCATCAAGGATCGCACAAACGGCCGTATCCGCACCGTCGAGGTGGACGTACCGCGCGCGGGGTTGCCGTAGGACACTGATTTCTTCGACTGCCAAAAAAGAGGCGCATCCTGGATGCGCCTCTTTTGTTACACCTCGTACCGCTTGAACACCAGGCACGAGTTGTGGCCGCCGAAGCCGAACGAGTTTGACAGCGCGACCTTCACCACGCCTCGACGCGGCGTGTGCGGGATGTAATCGAGGTCGCAGTCGGGGTCGG
>JACQEE010000014.1 GCA_016200725.1 Chloroflexota bacterium | reverse complement strand
CCTCCAGTCCTTCGACCCACAGTGACTCCACTCTCCATCTCCCCACTGAAGGCAGGAGGTGCCGTCCCCTCCATCGCCCATCCGCTCACGGAGCGCCAGCGGGAAATCCTCGCGCTCGTGGCTGAGGGCCAGTCGAACAAAATCATCGCCGCGACGCTCGGACTTTCTGAGCAGACGATCAAGAACCATTTGACGAACGTCATGATGAAACTGCATGCCGAAGACCGTACGCACGCAGTCGTGACAGCGATTCGCTTGGGCTGGTTGACTATCTAACTTGCTCCTCCGAACCAGGCCGGTTGTCCGCCATGTCCCGACCGCCCCTGGCTGCTACAATGACGGCGTCGCGCAGGAGACGCCGGATGGCATTGGTCGCGCCACCGCCACCTGAAGTGCTGGATCTGCTTCGCCTCGGCCGCATCGAGGGGTCGGGCAGCCCGCTGCACGGCTGCAACGCCAACTTCCTCATCGCCTTGGCACGCGGTGGCCGCACCTGCCGCGCGATCTACAAGCCGCAGCGCGGCGAGACCCCTCTTTGGGACTTCCCCCAAGGCACTCTCTACCGGCGAGAGTACCTTGCATTCCGCGTGAGCGAAGCGCTCGGCTGGGGCATCGTGCCGCCCACGGTGCTCCGTGATGGCCCCTATGGCATCGGCTCGGTGCAGCTGTTCGTCGACGCAGTCGATGGCCAGCATTTTTTCACATTGCTCGAGCGATACAGGGCCACGATGTGCCGCATCGCGCTCTTTGACTGCCTCATCAACAATGCGGACCGCAAAGGTGGCCACGTCTTGGGCGACACGGAAGGACGGGTCTGGGGCATAGACCATGGCCTCTCCCTTCTCGCTGAGCCCAAACTCCGTACGGTGATGTGGGACCTGCGACAAGAGATTATCCAGCCCGAACTGAAGACAGACCTCGCGCGGATCGCTAGCGATGCGGCGTTGCGAGCGGCCCTCGAAGAGCACTTGGAGCCCGACGAGGTCGCGGCCCTCTACCAGCGCGCAGCATGCATCGCCGAGTCCAAAACGATACCGTTCGCCCGCTATGCCGACGCGTGGCGCCCATATCCCTGGCCACCGATCTGACGAAGGAGAGCACCCATGCCGCGCTGCCAATTTCCAAAATGCGAGCGGATCGTCCGCAACCCGAACAAGTACGGCCTTTGCCACGTCCACCAGGAGTTGGCCGACTTGAAGTGGAATGTATCCCAACTCCTCAAGTCACCGGTCGGGTCCGAACGGCTTTACGAGTTGGAGGACGACAGAGAAACATTGGCCGGGCTCGCTTCCCACCCCATGGGCACGGTGCGGATGATCAGGACCGATAGGGGCATCCTGGTTCTTGCCGAAGGACACTCGAGTTTGACCTGTGACTGCAGTCGGTGCCTAGAGCCCTACATCGAGCCGGTGGATTTCAAAATCGAAGAGGAGTTCTTCCCCACAGTTGACGTCGAGAGTGGTGAACGAGTTTCCATCACCGATGACCAGGCCTACACCATCGATGCGCATCACCACCTCGATCTTGGGGAGCCAATCGTTCAGTATGTGTTACTCGGGGCACCCATGAAGCCACTCTGCTCCATCGAATGTCGCGGCCTCTGCGCGACGTGCGGTGCCTCGTTGAATTTGGGCGATTGCGGTTGCGTCTCGGCGAAGGCCGACTCGCGGTGGTCCGCGCTGGACCGCTTGCGCCCGAGCCTTGGCAACGCCCGCTAGGAAAAGGAACAACCATGGCCCCGTTACCAAAGCGAAAGCGGTCGAAGTCGCGACAAGGCCACCGAGCGTCGCACTTCGCGGTACGCACGATCAGTCTCAGCACCTGCCCCCAGTGCCAGAGTCCCAAGGCTCCCCACATCGCGTGCCGGGTCTGTGGAACGTACAATGGCAGGCAAGTGCTCAAGGTGAAGGTTCAGGCTGAATAACTAGTCCCGATAACCATCGGGATTTTCTTTTTAGCGAGGTGCTCGATGCCTAACCAGATAACACTCGACAGATCAGACATCGCATTTATCTTCCCAGGCCAAGGCTCCCAGGCCCCTGGCATGGGCGCAGATCTCTACGCAGGCTCGAAAGCCGCCAAGCGGGTGTTCGACGAGGCGGGCGAAATCCTGGGGTTCAAACTCTCGAAACTCTGTTTTGAGGGCCCCGAGGAAGAGCTCCGCCAGACGGTGAACGCACAACCTGCCATCATGACCGCCAGCGTCGCTGCTATGGAGGCGCTCGCCGAAGCGTTGGGCGATCGGACGCGCCTCAAGTACGTGGCCGGACACAGCCTTGGAGAGTACAGTGCTCTGGTTGCTGCCCGCGCTATCTCCTTTGAGAGTGCCCTCCGTCTCGTCCGGGAGCGTGGCCGTCTCATGCAGGAGGCAGGGCAGGTCCGCGAAGGCGCCATGGCCGCAGTCATGGGCCTCGACGAGGCCTCCGTCGAATTGCTCTGCCAGCAGACCGGCGCCGAAATCGCCAACATCAATAGCGATGGCCAGATCGTCATCAGCGGCCCCAAGCAGGCGCTGATTCAAGCCATCGACCTGTCCCGGGCGATGGGTGCGAAAAAGGCCATCCCACTGGTCGTCAGCGGCGCCTTCCACTCCAGCCTGATGCAGCCCGCCGTGCCAGGCATGGTCGAAGCGCTCAGAGACACCCATTTCGTCGCCCCCCAAGTCCCCGTTATCAGCAACCTCACCGCTACCCCGCTCCGCACCGCCGACGCCATCCCCCCCGAACTCGTTCAGCAGATCTGCCGCTGTATCCAGTGGTCGCGCTCCGTTGAGTATATGTCCGACCATGGCGTAGACACGTTCGTCGAAGTCGGCCCCGGCCGCGTGCTGACCGGACTCGTGAAACGCATCGCACAGGAAGCCCAAACCGTCAACGTCGACTCGCTTGCGGCGGTGCAAGCCGTCGCTGCGTAGCCGGCGAGGGAGCGCTTGGCCCTACCTCTCTCCGGACGCGTCGCCCTCGTCACCGGCGCTAGCCGCGGCATCGGTCGCGCAGTCGCCATCAGACTGGCGAAGGACGGCGCTACAGTGGCCTTGAACGCGACGCGCGACGTTTCCGCCACCGCTGAAGCCATCCGAGCCGCGGGCCGCGCCTGCTCCACCCACATCGCTGATGTCCGCGACTCCGCAGCCGTCGAGAAGATGGTCGCCGACATCGTCACGGCGCACGGCTCGCTCGATATCCTCGTGAGCAACGCTGGCATCAATCGCGATGGCCTCATGCTGAGGATGTCCGATAACGATTGGAAAGATGTGCTGGAGACCAACATCACCGGAGCTTTCTTGTGTGCCCGCGCGGCGTTGAAACAGATGGTGCGCAAGCGGTGGGGGCGCATCGTCTGCATAGGCAGCGTCGTCGGCCTCCGCGGCAATGCCGGCCAGGCGAACTACTCGGCCTCGAAGAGCGCCCTGGTGGGCTTCGCGCGCTCCATCGCTGCGGAAGTCGCCTCTCGGAACATCACGGCCAACGTGATCGCGCCTGGCTTTATCGAAACGGAGATGACCAGCAAGCTTACAGAAGCCCAGAAGTCGGCAATCCGAGACCACGTGCCGCTGA
>JACQEE010000251.1 GCA_016200725.1 Chloroflexota bacterium | reverse complement strand
TGGCGCCGGAGTCTTTCAGGTTCAGCGCATGCGCGTGGCCCTGGCTGCCGTAGCCGATGATGCCGATCGTCTTGCCCTTGAGGCGGTCGATGTCAGCGTCGTCGTCGTAGTACACCTTCGCGGTCATAATCGTGCTCCTCTGTCATTCTGAACGAAGTGAAGAATCCCTCTCGGTTTCTCTCCCTCTCCCCGTGGGAGAGGGCCTCTGGCGAAGCCAGAGGGGTGAGGTCATTTTGCTCCCTTGCCCGCCCCGACTGGCTCTCTACCCTTGAGCGGCGCCTTCTTGCCGCGCACCATCGCGATGCGGCCCGTGCGCATGATTTCGACGATCCCGAAGCCTTTTAACAGCGTGAGGATGGACGCGATCTTGTCCTCGTCGCCAGTGATCTCCACCGTCACCGAGTCTGCCGACACATCGACGATCTTGGCGCGGAACAACTCGATGACCTGGATGATCTCGGAGCGCACGTTGGCCGACGCCGCCTTCACCTTCACGAGGCACAGTTCGCGCGCGACGATGTCCTCGCTGGTGAGGTCCTCGACGCGCACCACCTCGATCACCTTGCGCAATTGTTTGGTCACCTGGGCGAGCACCTGGTCGTTCTCCACGGCGACGACGAAGGTCATGCGCGAGAGGCCGGGCAACTCGCTGGCGCCGACCGCCAGGCTGGCGATGTTGAAGCCGCGCCGCCGGAACATGCTGGCGATACGGTTCAGGACGCCGGGACGGTCCTGTACCAGCGCGACGATCGTGTGTTTGCGCACGCCGTTCTGCGTCATGTCGAAGCATCCTTCGAGTCGACGAGCTCCAAGCCCGGCCGCGGCGCCTCAAGCATCTCTTTCACCGACGTGCCCGCAGGGATCATCGGGTAGACGTTCTCTTCCGACTCGACGACGAAGTCCATCAGCACCGGGCCCTTGATCTGCCGCGCCTCTTCAATGACCGAGCGCACCTGGTCCTTCTTCGTCGCGCGCAGGCCGGCCATGCTGTACGCCTCCGCCAGTTTCACGAAGTCGGGGTTGAAGAACTGCGTGGCGACGTAATTCTTCTTGTAGAAGAACTCCTGCCACTGGCGCACCATGCCGTGGAAGCCGTTGTTGAAGATAGCCAGTTTCACATCAATCTTGTTCTCGACAATGGTCGCCAGTTCTTGCAGCGTCATCTGGAAGCCGCCATCGCCGCAGACTGCCCAGACCTCTTCTTTCGGGCGGCCCATCTTCGCGCCCATCGCCGCGGGTACCTCGAAGCCCATCGTGCCCAGGCCGCCGGAGGTCACGAACGAGCCGGGCTTGGTGTAGTAGAAGTGCTGCGCCGCCCACATCTGGTGCTGGCCCACGCCGGTGACGATGATCGCGTCGCCCTTGGTGGCCTCCCAGATCTGGTTCACCACGTATTGCGGCAGCAACTTCTCCGACTTGGGGATCAGGTGCGACGGGTGCTCGCGCTTGACGACATCCAGCTCGCGCAGCCATTCGACGCGGGTCTGGTGCTCGACCAGTTGGTTCAACTGGCGCAGCACGCGCTTCACGTCGCCGACGAGCGCGACGGTCGTGCGCACGCTCTTGTCGATCTCTGCCGGGTCGATATCGATGTGGATGATCTTCGCGCGCGGCGCGAAGTCGGCAACGCGGCCGACGACGCGGTCGTCGAAGCGGCAGCCGATGCCGATCAGCAGGTCCGAGCGGTCGATGGCGATGTTGGCGTAGGCCATCCCGTGCATCCCCGGCATGCCGACCGAGAGCACGTGGTTCTCGGGGAAGCCGCTGATGCCGAGCAGCGTGGTGATCACAGGGATCTGCGCCTTCTCGGCGAGTTCCCGCAACTCAGCGTAGGCAGTCGAAATGATGACCCCGTGACCGGCAAGGATGACCGGCTTCTTCGCCTCGGCAATCATCTTTGCGGCCTTCTTCACTGCCGAGCGGTCAGCCGTCGTGGGCGGCTTGTAACCCGGCAGGCTCACGCTCTCCGGGTACTTGAAGTCCGCCTCTATCTGCTGGACGTCCTTGGGGATGTCGATCAGCACAGGGCCGGGGCGGCCGGAGCGGGCGATGTAGAAGGCTTCCTTGATCGTCTCGGCGATGTCGGCCGGGTCCATCACGAGGTAGTTGTGCTTGGTGACAGGCAGCGTCACGCCGGTGACGTCCGTCTCCTGGAAGGCGTCCTTGCCGATGGCGCTGCGCGGCACCTGGCCCGTGATGGCAACCATCGGCACGGAGTCCATCATCGCGTTGGCTAGGCCGGTGACGAGGTTCGTGGCGCCCGGGCCGGACGTGGCGACGCATACGCCGACTTTGCCGGTGACGCGCGCATAGCCATCGGCGGCATGGGCCGCGCACTGCTCGTGCCGCACGAGGATGTGCTTCAGTTGCGGGTACTCGGGGAACGTCTGGTAGAGGGGCAGGATCGCGCCGCCGAGCAGCCCGAACATGACGTCCACGCCCTCGCGCACGAGGGACTCGCAAACGATCTGTGCGCCGGTGCGTTTCATGACACTCCTTCTTATCTCTCCCTCTCCAGCTCCGCTGGAGAGGGACCCCTGGCGAAGCCAGGGAGGGTGAGGCCTACAAAAAATCCCGTCCCATCAATCTAAGGGACGGGATTGCTCCCGCGGTACCACCCTCGTTCCCCCTCCATCGGGGGCCCTCTAGCCGTTCGTGGTGAGCCGATAGCCTGCCCTGAGTCCCCGAAGGGAACCATGAACGGTCTGCGCTGTATCGGGCGAACCCGTCCGAGCCTAGACCATCTTCAGATGTCAGCCCGGCCGCTCAGGGGCGAGTTCGAAGC
>JACQEE010000032.1 GCA_016200725.1 Chloroflexota bacterium | reverse complement strand
GATCTGGGAGGCGGGGTAAGTGGCGACGCGGCGAGTGGGGCAGGTTGCTACCGGCGGCACCTCCTCTCGGGATGCGCTGATCGGCAGGTTCGTCGAACTGGTAAACGGCGTGTCGGTGCAGATGCGACCGCCCGTGGTGCGCGCTTGGTCGGATATCCAGCTCACGATGTACCAGTTCCGTACGCTGCTTCTCCTCGCAGCCTCGCGCCGCCGGGTAAGCGATATCGCTTCCCATCTTGGTATCCGCCTCTCTTCGGCGACCAACCTCGCTGATCGGATGGAGACGAAGGGCCTGGTCGAGCGGGTCCACGATGTCGAAGACCGGCGAGTTGTCTGGTGCAAGTTGACCCTGGCCGGTCAGAAGGAAGCCGAGAATCTGTGGCGCGTCAACCGCGAGTGGTTGGTAAGCCTGACGCACGGACTGCCCGACGATGAACTGCAGACGATGGTCCGCGCCTTCGAGACGTTAGCCGGAGCGATGGAGCGGCGGCGCAACTAGCGTCATTGGCACCAGCAGCGGCAGCATGCTATAGTTCGAAGGTCTCGAGCGGAAGTGGCTCAGTGGTAGAGCATCTCCTTGCCAAGGAGAGGGTCGCGGGTTCGAATCCCGTCTTCCGCTCCATCCCCCTCCTCCAAACCTGTCAGCAGCCCGCTTCGGCGCTTCCCGTGTGACACGAAGACCTCGTACAGCGCTCCGACAGACGATAACTTCGCGCCCTGGGAGGGCCATCATGCCGGTGCGCACCACTCCCCGTGTCCCGTCTGACGGCCCCCATCTTCCCTAGGACGTGGCCAGCGCTAGGATCTCCTCAAGGCCGCGTCGGTGGTCGATGATGCAAATTCGCCGCCTCTGCACGGCGTCGCAGACGTGCCTGTGGACTTGTACATCGCCGGATGCCCACCGCATCCGATTACCATTCTCGATGGCCTGCTACGGTTGCTCGGACGAATCTCTCCACAGGTATCGAAGGCAACCGAATTGATCGTCGCGGATACACCTAAGTGATTCGGTTTTGGAGCCAGGAGACGATGCTATCCGATGGACGGGGAGTTGAAGGTGAGTAACAACCTTCGTTTCGCCGTCTCGCGCCAACAGGAGTAACTGGCTACACGTGAAGTCTGGATACCCGTTCTAATTCAGTCGCTGGAGATGGCGGAGGGTCAATAGATACCGTAATCACGGGCTTGTCTTCGTGGCCGCTTGAAGCACGCGCGCTCGCATACGCATAAGCCAGTGAGCGGCCGGTCCATTCTGTCGCCGCCCCACAATCACGTCTCGACCGCATGGTGCTGCGTCAGTGGGGTTTCAAGTGACGACGTCTGGTCTAATCATCAAGACCGGTTGACGCGACTCCCGGACTACCTCGTCGGCAACACTCCCGAGCACGGAGCGGGCATTCCCTACGAGACCCCGGCTGCCCATCACGATTAACGTCCCAGCATCTTCGCGGGCGGCCTCAATGATTGCCCGTGGTTCCCAGGCCACTCTCACGCCGACCGTCGCCACGATGCCTTTTGCAGCCAGTGCCTGCTTGTGGCTCTCCAAGTATCTCTCCGCCTCTTGTTTCACCAATTGTTCGTCTCGAACGGTCTTGCCCACTGCCGGGAGCAAGGGGAGTACCCGCAGCAGACGGACGCTCACCCGCATGGCCTTCGCGAGTTGTTCCGCGGGCTCCAAGGCCGACTCGCTGAGCCGCGACCCGTTCAGCGGCACCAGCACCGATGTCACCGATCGGGTTACATCGAGGTTGATACTCCCCCAGGGGCTGACGACCAGCAGTGGAGTTGACGTACGCCGCAAGATCTCGGTCGCCATGCTTCCCCGGAAGATGCGCCTCAACCCGGACCGGCCGTGCGTGGCCATCGCGACTAGGTCGAATTCGCCATTGTTTGTCAACTCGATGATTGCATCTGCGGGCCGTCCCGCCAACTCTTGCGCGGCGGCACGCACGCCAAAGGCCGACAATCTCTCAACAAGTTGCCCGATCGATTCGTTACGCTCCTTCGCGACACCACCACCCGCCGGTCTTCGTTCTGATGGCCGGACGGACACCAGAGTGACCTGAGCCTGCAGTCCTTGCGCGATGTCTCTGACATACGGTAGGACTTGGCTGGAGAAGGTCGAGCCGTCCAACGGCACCAGGATTCGGTTGAACATGGTGATTCCGACTTCGAAGGGATCTCGTCACATTGTAACTTCGCCGGGCGGCGAAGACACAGTTCCCGTACAGTTTCGGTGGAACCCGCCAACTGATACTAATTCGACCTCTCATATGGGGTTGGTCTGGGTCATGGGTGCCCGTTCCTGATTACCGCAGGCTGCCCTGCACCGCACGAGCACCTCGCTAACCCGTGGGCGGCCGGGTCCATTCCCCAGTATGGCATCACCCAAAGAACGGAGAAAACTCTCACAACCCTATCACGCGCACCCATGCAATCTTCACCTAGCCTTCACGATGCGCTATTAGAGTGGCGGAGCAGTCGCAACACTGTGGAGGTGGAACCATGACCATGCAGCGCTGGAACTCGGCGAACGATCTCGCAGGTCTGCGGAGGTCCTTGAGTGTGCTGCTCGGAGGGAACACTGATTCCCTCACGGATACGCTTGCCGGGGCGGACATTCCCATCGACATGCACCAGACGAAGAACGCCCTCGTGGTGAAGGCCAGCGTGCCCGGCGTCCCGCCCGATGAGATCGACATCTCGGTGTCCGGAAATCTGCTGACGATCCAGGCGGTCACTGAGACCGACGAGGATGTCTCCGAGGGCGATTACTTTGTCAGAGAGCACCAGTATGGCCTGCGCAGCCGGTCAGTCCCGCTTCCCGTCGAGGTTGACGCAGACCAGGCCGAGGCGGCGTTCGACCACGGCGTCCTTACCATCACCCTGCCCAAGGCTTCTCATGCGAAGGCCAAGCCCGTGAAGGTGAAGACGGCGGCTCGGGCCAAGGCAGCGCGGTCCGGGGGAAGACCGACACGAGCCGGTAGGAAAGCCCAGGTTTCAAAGCCTTCGGCGGCGAAGCAGGAAAGATCTGGGCCAACGCCCGCCAAGGGGTAGCGCTGCAGACTAGCCCATATCCTCGCTGCAAGACGAGCCTGCCCAGGCGAGCGGACGAGGACGCCGTGAAAAGAGGAGGGATTTCATGGTCGGATACACCACCGACATCGAAAAGGCGACGAAGGACAACGACTTCTTCCGAAAGGTTCTGTTCACTGCGGGTCACAGGCAGTTGGTAGTAATGACCCTCCGACCGGGCGAAGAGATTGGCATGGAGGTGCATCCGCAACTCGATCAATTCATCCGGATCGAGGAGGGTGAAGGGGAGGCGGTGCTGGACGGGAAAGAGTATGCACTGCGCAATAACTCGGCGGTGGTCGTCCCTGCCGGTACTCGCCACAACATCGTCAACACATCGAAACGCGACAAACTGCGCCTCTACACGATCTACTCTCCGCCCCAGCATCCTGACGGAACAATCCACAAGACAAAGTCCGCAGCCGAAGCGGCCGAAGCCGCCGAGGCTGCGCGGCGCTAGTTGCTCTTGGCGCTTCGCCTTGAACGGCGCGCGCCGGAACACGCTGTTGTGGGTTCCAAGCATTCAAGAGAGGGAGGCAGGCCGCATGAAGTAAATCTATTTCGCCGAGATCGGAAGGTGAAAATCCTATTGCGGGGAGGATAGTTCCATGACGCGCGATTACCAGATCATCGACGCAGATGGCCACACGATCGAACCACCAGATATGTGGCAGCGATTCATGCCGAAGAAGTACCACGACCGCATCCCCCGACTGGCGAAAGATCCCATGGGTGGCGACGCCTGGGAGTTTCAGCGCGGCGCTCCACCAATGCCCATCGGGCTCGTGACGACGCCGGGCAAAACCTATGAGCAATTCCATTGGTATGGCTCCACATACGACACGATCCATCCGGGCTGCTTCCTTGGACCAGATCGAATCAAGGCGATGGATGTCGATGGCGTGGACGCGACCGTTCTGTACCCTTCGCAGCGCACGATGAAATACTTCATGAACAATGAAGATGACAACTTCCACCAGGCTGGCATCGAGGCGTACAACAACTGGCTGCACGACGAGTATTGCGCGACCGATCACGGCCGCCTGGTGAGCCTGGCGCAGATTGCCAATCTGGGCATCGAGCAGTCAGTGTCGGAACTTCGCGACGCCAAGCGCCGCGGCTTCAGCGGCGTGATCATCTCCGCTTGGCCTTCAGGGGCGGCGAAGCTTTCTACCGACGACGATCCCTTCTGGGAGGCGGCAGAGGATGCGGGAATCCCCGTACACATCCACGTGGGCGTGCAGACCGCCAGTCGGAAGGAAGCCGGGAGCGCTCTGCGTGCCGCGAACGAGACCGGCGGCAAGTTCGGGCTGCCCAGCCTAGCCACGATGGGGGGCGGTATCGCGGGCTTCTCCCAGACGATAGCAGACATCATCTACTCGGAACTCCTGGACCGCTATCCCATGCTCCAGTTGGTGGGTGTGGAGGTGGGTGCCGGTTGGGTGCCGTGCCTCCTGGAGCACATGGACGACCACTATTGGCGCAACCGGCATTGGGTGGGCAGCAAACTGAAGATGCTCCCCAGCGAGTACTTCCACCGCAACTGGCGCATCACGTTTATTCGAGAGCCTTTCGCGGTCGCCAATCGTCACGCTATCGGCGTGAAGAACATGATGTGGTCCACAGACTTTCCGCACCATCGGTGTGATTGGCCATACAGTCGCCGCATCATCGAGGAGATGTTCCTCAAGGTGCCGCTCCCTGAGAAGGAGGATATCGTCTGCAACAATGCAAAGGAGCTCTACAAATTGGGGTAGACGAACATCGGTAGCACACCCGAGGCCTTCGCAGCCTCTTGCAATTCGCGCGAGTCTGGCAGCGGAGCGTCCCACTTTCGCTGAACTCATACACGCGAGGGTTCCGCCAGGGATTTGTTGCATTGATCTGGTAAGGCGACGAGGGTCGACTTGCGCGATCTTTTGGGGCATCTGAATCTGGGCGAAAAAGGAGGAACAGGATGGCGACTGTGACAGTAGGCAAGCATCCGGAATTCGACGGAATGAAGGCCATGGAACTATTCAGAAAGAAGTTCGATGGGAAATACAGGGTCGGCAAGGCCGGAATCTTGGGGCGAGACTTCGCTGTCAACAAGAGTGGATGGACGGGCGTGACGGTCAAGGTAAAGCAGGACGCGGTGGGTACGACCTTCGTATTTACGGGGTATATCCCGTCTATTCTCAACCGGGTACTTTTCGGAGGCTTGATCGCGAGTATCTTCTTGCGTGGGAGTTGGAAAGCGATGGAGAACGAGATCGCCACATTCGTTCAGAACGCCCCGGAACTAAAGTAGCCTTCCAGCGTCTGTCCGACGGGCTCCTCACAAAATCCTGACCAGAATGTGGTGAGACTTTTTTTGGGGGGGGGCTCTTTCGTCGCCAAGAGCTGCTGGGGTCCGAGGGCGACTAGCAGCGCGGCGAAGTCCACGGTGACAGCGCGAGGCCGCGATGAGCAGTCAGGAGCCTTTCGTATCTTGACGGCGGCGAGACGATTGACGGATGATACCCGAGTCATCGTTCGGTGCGTCTACAGGTGTGGGCCACAGCGCTACTGATTAGGTGCTTGCCAAGGAGAGCCGCGGGTTCGAATCCCGTCTTCCACTCCATCCTCACCCCTCTTCGCCTAACGCCTTTCTCCCCACGATTGACCTGCGCCATCGCCGAAGGTAGCCTCGACATGGTGTTCCGATTGGAGTCTCTGCGGTGATTTTCTGTGATCTATTGGGAACTGGCCACGGATGTGATGAAGTGCTTCGGGGGGAATGTAAGGCAGTCCATCGAGGGATGTGATGACAGCAATCATCGTTATTGGCGCAGGCCTGGTAGCGTTGTTCGTGGCTGTCCTCACATTGCGGTACGCCCAGGCTCGCCGGACAGCGAAGCAGTTGCTCGATCAGGTTGGCGACCGTCCGCTGACCATCGCCGAGCGGCGTGACGCCGTACAGCTGGTACGCGTCCTTCGCTTCGGCATCGACGGGGAGAGCAAGTTCCTCACGCGCCGTCTGCTCGAGTTGGTCCTAGAGCACGAACGGCAGCGTGCTCGCCGCGCATCGCTTTAGCCCGAGGCTGGCAGCATGGACATACCGCTCGTCCGCACCGTGACTCTGCCGCCGCCGCATGTTGCTGGCAAGCGACTGACGAAACGTCCATACGCCTTCCTTCTGGAAAGCGTGTGCGCGCACCCGCTCGACGTGTTCCTGCCGCTCCTGCGGCGATATGTCATTCCTTCGGGCGTGTGCCCCGTGCCATTTAGCGGCGGCGCGGTCGGCTATCTGTCGTACGACCTGGGTCGCACGATCGAGCCTGTCAGTCAGGGCAAGCGTCAGCCGCCTGACAACTCGCCAGCCCCAGATGTCATGCTCGCCTTCTACGATGTGGTGGCGGCCTGGGACAACCACACTGGCCTCGCTTACCTAATCTCCACTGGGTTTCCCGAGACGACGAATGAGGCGCAAGCGGCGCGGTCTACCCAGCGCGTCGAAGAAATCCAAAGACTGCTTGGATCGACCGAAATCGAATGTCAGCCTCGTGGCTCCTCGAGCCAAGCAGCCTGTTTCGAGTCGGGAGTCACAAAGGCGGGGTACCTCGCCATGGTCGAGCGCGCAAAGGGTTACATCGCCGCTGGCGATATCTACCAGGTGAACCTTGCGCAACAGTTCAGAGCGCCCTGGACCGATGGGCCGTGGCAGCTGTACGAGCGACTGCGGCGGATCAATCCTGCCCCCTTCGCGGCAGTACTCGACTTTCCTGATGCGGCGATTGTGAGCGCCTCGCCCGAGCGCTTCCTGCGCATCGCCGATGGCATCATCGAAACGAGGCCGATCAAGGGAACGAGGCCGCGCGGCAAGACCACGGTTGAGGACGCCAGCCTAGCGCAAGAGTTGCTGGCCAGCGGAAAGGACCGCGCCGAGCACATCATGATCGTTGACCTAGAGCGCAACGACCTGGGGCGCGTGGCAGAGATCGGCTCGGTAACGGTCGATGAACTGATGGCGCTGGAAATGTACGCCACCGTGCATCACCTCACATCGACGGTGCGCGGGCGGTTGCGTCAAGACGTCGCCTTGGCCGATGTGTTGAAGGCTACATTCCCGGGCGGCTCCATCACTGGCGCTCCGAAGATCCGCGCTATGCAGATCATCGACGAACTCGAGCCCGTGCGTCGCGGCGTGTACACCGGCGCGATTGGCTACTTCGGCTTCGATGGGCGCGTCGACTTGAATATCGCCATCCGCACCGCGGTGTTGCGGGATGGTATCGCGTCGGTGCATGTCGGCGGAGGCATCGTGCACGACTCCGACCCGGCAGCCGAGTATCAGGAGACTCTGGACAAGGGCGAGGCGTTCTTCAGGGCACTTCGCTCTGCTCCCTTGTGACGCCTGATACCATTGCCGCATGGCCTCGTCACCGAGCCCGATGGCGCGCGCACTGCGGTTGGCCAGGGCTGTCCTCGGCACCACCTCACCAAACCCCGCCGTCGGCTGCGTCATCGTCAAGGATGGCCAGGTCGTTGGCGAAGGGGCAACCCAGCCGCCGGGCGGCCTCCATGCCGAGCGCGTTGCGCTCGAGCAGGCTGGCGAGCGGGCTCGCGGCGCGACCATGTATGTCACCCTTGAGCCTTGCTGCCATTATGGACGCACGCCTCCGTGCACCGAAGCCATCATCGCTGCGGGCATTGGCGAGGTACGCTACTCAGTGACCGATCCGAATCCGTTGGTCGGCGGCAAAGGTCGCGAAGCGCTCGAGGCCACGGGTATCAAGGTGACCGAGGGCGAAGGTGTAGGCGAAGCGCGGCAACTCAACGAGGCCTTCTTCCGCTGGATCACTACGCACATGCCGTTCGTCACGGTGAAGTTCGCGATGAGCCTGGACGGCAAGATTGCTACGCGAACCGGCGACTCGAGGTGGATCACCAGCGAGGCCTCGCGCGGTCTCGTTCACCGCTTGCGCAAAGAGATGGATGCCGTGATGGTCGGCGTAAATACCGTCCGCCGCGACGATCCGCAACTCACGGCACGAACCCCGTCCGGTGCTGCTCGAGCGCGTCAGCCCCTGCGAGTCGTCGTCGACAGTCGCGGGACGATGCCGCTCTCTGCGCGACTGCTCCGCGAGCCAGGCGAGACCATCGTGGCAGTGACGCCGGCGGCATCGAAAGAGGCGCAGCACGCGCTGGCCAATGCCGGCGCTGACGTGCTCGAGGTGGCGGCCGAGGGCGAGTCGGTCCATCTCGACACGCTGCTGCGGCGTCTGGGCCAGCGCGACATAACGAGTGTGCTTGTTGAGGGCGGCGGCCAACTTATCGCCTCGCTCGTCGAACAGCGGCAGGCCCACAAGGTGATGGCCTTCATCGCCCCTGTGATCATCGGTGGTCGTGAAGCACCGACCCCTGTCGAAGGGGCCGGTATCGAACGCATCGCTGACGCGGCGCATCTCAAGGATATAGACATAAAACGTATCGGTGCGGATGTGCTCGTGACAGGCTATCTTTGATCGAGCCCTATGTTCACTGGAATCGTTGAGGAAGTCGGGAAGGTCATCGAGGCTAAGCCGGGCAGGCTTCGCATCGGCGCGAAGACTGTCCTTGACGGCACGCGACTTGGCGATAGCATCGCAGTGAACGGCGTCTGTCTCACGGTCGCGGGACTCGCTCGCGACTCGTTCAGCGTGGACGTCGTCCCGGAGACGCTGCGGCGATCGAACCTCCGTGAGTTACGACCCAAGAGTGCTGTGAATCTCGAGCGGTCGCTTCAATACGGTGGCCGCATAGGCGGTCACCTCGTGCAGGGCCATGTGGACGCCAGGGGACGCATCGCCTCGATCACACCGGACGGTGACGCTATCCTGGTGCGGTTCAAGACGACTCGAGGCCTCATGCGGTATGTCGTCGAGAAAGGCTTCATCGCGGTCGACGGTGTCAGCCTTACGGTCGTCGAGTGTGGCAGTGACTGGTTCACAACCTACCGTACGGTATAATGAGCGCCTATCTCCTCTCAGAGTAATACATGGATAGCCCCTCACCTCTTTCGACGATCGAGCAGGCTCTGCAGGACCTGCGCGATGGCAAGTTCGTCATCCTCGTCGATGACGAAGACCGCGAGAACGAGGGCGATCTCGTTCTCGCGGCGGAAAGGGTCACGCCGGAAGCCATCAACTTCATGGCCATGCATGGCCGCGGCCTGATCTGCGTGCCCATGACGCGCGAGCGCCTCGAAGAGTTGCGCATCCCGATGATGGTCTCCGACATCGACAACACGTCGTCGATGGGCACGGCCTTCACCGTCTCCGTCGAGGCCAAGCAGGGCACCACGACCGGTATCTCCGCCTTCGACCGCGCCGCCACCGTCAAGGCGCTGATCGATCCCAAGACTAAGCCGCACGATCTGCTCCGCCCTGGCCACATCTTCCCGCTTCGCGCCCGCGATGGCGGCGTCCTGGTGCGCGCCGGCCAGACCGAGGGCAT
>JACQEE010000255.1 GCA_016200725.1 Chloroflexota bacterium | reverse complement strand
ATGCGCCTCGCTTGGAGTACGGGCCAGTCGAGCCGTATGAGGCGGCGTGGCAGTAGACAAGGCGCGGGTTGATCTTGATGAGCGTGTCGAAATCGATGCCGAGGCGCTGGTCGACTCCAGGTCGGAAGTTCTGGAGAAAGATATCCGTCTTCTCGACCATCTTGTAGAGAACTTCGCGGCCCTTTTCGTGCTTGAGATCGAGCCAGATCGAGCGCTTGCCGCGATTGGGCCGCGTGCCCACATCGCCCCAGTTGTTCTGCGGGTCGCCGCCGGGCGGCTCGACCTTGATCACATCGGCGCCATAGTCCACGAGATAGCCCGTCGCGGTCGGCGCAGCGACGTACGTTGTCACATCGAGCACCTTCACACCGTCGAGCATGAAACCATTTGCCCTGCCATTCCTGGCAACGTGGCTCGTCTTCGACGAGGTGGCAAATCCCTGACCGTTATGCTGGCCAACGAGCGGCGCTGGGCCATGCACTCGCCAGCCGCTATCGGCGATAACGAACGGTGCGCCAACCTGTTCGGTCTTCCCTTGCACGGGGTCATCGACGTTCACGACTAGGCCGATGGCGCGCACCTGCACGTCGTCCAGCGCCTCCTGCGTCGAGAGATGCGGCGAGTAGGGACAGTCCATCTTCTCGAACGCCGCCGCCCAGTGCGCGTACGGCTTCTTTGCGATTTGCTCCTCGAGGCGCTTGATGATGCGCAGACTGTCTTCGTCCGACTTGAACTGCGGCGCGTCGACGTACCGCAGGTCCTTGCTCTCCTCGTCCATGCCCAGCGCCACCATCATGCGGTGAAAGATGTCGCTCTGGAATGCGCCCAACTGTATCCACTTGCCGTCCGAGCAGCGGCAGATGCGATAACAGGCAACCGTCGAAAGTGGGTCGGCAGCATCGGGCGGGGCCGTCCGCGCCGGAGTCTTCGAGGCGTCCTTCCACTTGTACGTCGTGTTGATCTGGAATGCGACGCCACCCTGCAGCAGGTTCGTCTCGACACGGTCGCCATGGCCCGTAGTGAGGCGTCGCCGCAGCGCACCGAAGATGCCCTGCAGTGCGTAGTTCGTCGCACCATACGAGACCTGCTTGGCGACAAGGTACACAGGCCCAGGCGCGCGCCAGCCGACTTTCTGTCCGGCGAAGTAGCCCCCCCGCGCCGATACGACGCCTTCGTAGGCCTTGAGGTTGCGCCATGGGCCCTTCGTGCCGAAACCGGTGATCGAGCAGTAGACGAGTCGCGGGTTGATGCGGCTGAGCGCGCCGTACCCCACGCCGAGGCGGTCGGCCACGCCCGGGCGGAACGACTCGATGAGCACGTCGGCACTGGCTGCCAGTTGCTGCGCCTGCTCGCGCTGCTTCGCATCCTTGAGGTCGAGCACCACGCTCTTCTTACCGCGATGCCACTGCACGGCGCCGGGCATCGAGCGGAACGGGTCGCCGCCCGGCGGCTCGATCTTGATGACCTCGGCGCCAAAATCGCTCAACACCATCCCCGCGATGGGACCGGCAACGCCCCACGAGAGGTCGAGGACCTTGAGCCCAGCGCAGAGCGCCGGCCTGTCGTTGGAACCTGTCGTCATTGTGACTAGACCACTCCAGCCTTGATCAGTCGCTTGAGTTCCTTGTCCGTCTCCTTCTCAACGACGGTACCCTTGAAGAAGTCCGGGTTCGTACCAGCGAAGAGTTTCACGGGGTTGGTGAACGTGAAATCGCGGAAGTCTTCCACAGTCATGAGTTCGTGCTCGACCAGCTCCCAGGCCTCTTCCAGCACTTCCTTCATGTCCGGCACGTCCCAATGGCCAAAGTCCGAACTGTAGATCGCGTTGAGTTTCGCCCCGAGCGGCCACATCTTACTGTTGAAGGCCAGCGCGTTCGTCGGGTCGTCCCCTTCGCAGCCGAAATAGAACGGCTTGATGTACAGGTCGAGGAAGTCCTCTACCTTATTGATCTTGCAGGGGTACCACTCGTCGCGCAGTTCCGCAGGCACGTCCTCAGGCTCGATGCCGACCGTGGTCTGAAACAGCATGTCCATCTTGCGCTTGATGACGTCGTCGCCGTACTGCTCGAACAACTTCTTGTACAGTTTGCGGTCGAAGTTGGCCGGGTCGTACTGGCTGATCGCCTTGATGTTGCGCTTCTTCCAGCGGCCGACCATGTCTGCGTAGAGGCGGCCACCCCAGCCCACACCACCCTCGAGGAAAGCGATCCTCAGGTCAGGGAAGCGGCGCGTGATGCCGCCTAAGAAGATCGACTTGCAGGCTGCCTCGTGGCCATTTGCGAACATGCCGATCGTGTTATACATGTGGTTCGAGGCGGAATTGTGGCTCGTCCAGCCCATGCTTCCGCCGTGATCCATCACCGGCACCTTGAACTCCACGCACTTCGCCCAGAACGGATCGTAGTTGTACTCGCGGTCGATGCCGAAGCCGTCCACGCGACAGCCGGCGGACGAGAATTGCGAGCGCGGGGCGAACATCTCAGGGAATTTCTCCTTGAGCGCAGCGATTGGTCGCAGCACCGACGAAAGCGAGACTGCTTTCGCGCCCAACTGCTTCACGCAGAACTCGAGGTCCTCGATCGCCGTCTTCGGATTCTCCATTGGGATCGACGGCACCGGCATCATCCGGTCCGCGTACTCGCGCGTGATATCGAAGCGGTACATGTTGGTCGCGCGGTCACGGATCCGCGTAACCTCGGGGTCCAGCCGCGAGTCGATGGTCTGCGAGCCTGTGCGGTAAACATCGAGTCCAAGGCCGGCAGTAGGAAAGAGCACCGCATAGTCGATGCCCATCTCGTCGAGGCGCTCATACATGAGCTTGGGCAACGCGCCGGTCGCTCGGTCGAGCGTGTTCTCCGCGGGCAGGTTCCACCAGGGCGGGCAGACGCCCCCGCGACGGCGTCGCTGCTCGTTCGTCTCGCCCGTCATGCGCTGCACCGAGCGGGGAAAACGTACAGCGAACTTCGTGCCTGCGATCTTCTTGACGTAGTCCTCGATCGGCGCCAGGTATTCGACCTGGTGGCCATCCGAGTCGATGACCGGATGCTTCAAGCCCGCACGGATTTTGCTTGAGGACGTCGTCTTGGTAGCCGATTTCGTAGCCATGAGCACACCTCGTTACGCGCGACTGAACTTAGGCTGCCATAAGATGTACTCGGATGCAGCGCGCCTGTCGAGTCAGGATTTCCTGCCGAGCGCCTGAAGGATACCGCCGCGAATCTTCATCAATTCACAGGTTTCATTGACAAGCATTGCGTCGGCGGCGTATTTTACGGACGTTTATATCGCCGATAAGGAGCGGTCGTGCCCAAGCGTGGCGAGCGTCCCCGGATACCTGTCGTCCTCGGTGTCAGCAGTGGCATGATGCGCGACAGCATCACGACCTTTCTCGCCGACTCGAAGGAACTCGAGGTTGTCGGCGAGGCGCGCAGCATCGAAGAGATCGTCGAGACGCTGAACACCGACCGCATCCAGATCGTGCTGCTCGGCTCAACGCTTGCCGACCAGGTCTTGCTTACCGTCGAGACGTTTGCCGGCAAGTCCTCGCGAGTCGTGATGGTCGTCCAAAACTACCGCGTCGTCGCCGACATCGCGCGGTTCATCACGATCGGCTGCAAAGGCGTGGTGAGCACGGACATCAAGATGACAGATTTGGTGCGCGCTCTGCACCTTGTGGCTGGCGGTCTCACCGTCTACCCTGACCTAACCACGCCCGTTGTGCCTCCCGGCATCAGATCGATCACGCCGGCTGGCAACGTCCATCTCTCGCCCCGCGAGCGCGCTATCCTCGAACTGCTCGCCCAGGGCTCCACCGAGAAAGAGATGTCGCACACCCTCGGACTCGGGCAGCGCACGCTGCAGACCTACCTCGACCGCGTCCGGCGCAAACTCGCCGCGCGCAACCGTGTCCAGGCCGTTGCGATAGCCGTCGCCATGGGCCACGTCTCCCCGAACAAGTGAGGCTAGCGGGGGTCTTGTACTCCCTCCCCTTGTGGGAGGGAGCTAGAGGGAGGGTTCGTAAAGCTGCGCCCCAAGAGAACTCGACATTTCGTGCAAAGCCGGGCGAGCCGTTAACCCTTCGGCGACCAGCCCCGCACGATGGCGTCGCTCATCCGAGCCACGCGCACCATCTCGCGCACGTCATGCACACGCACGATGTCCGCTCCCTTCGCGATGGCGATCGCCACCGTCGCCGCCGTCCCCTCGAGGCGCTGGTCGATGGGCAGGTCGAGCACGAGCCCAATGGTCGACTTCCGCGACGTGCCAACAAGAATCGGTTGGCCCAACACCTCGAACTCGTCGAGGCGGCGCAGCACTTCCAGGTTCTGCGCCGCCGTCTTCCCGAAGCCGATGCCCGGGTCGACGATGATGTGCTCCTTCGGCACCCCGGCCTGCCGCGCCTGCTCGATGCTGCGCTCCAGGTTGTCGAGGATCTCCGGCACCAGGTCGCGATAGACCGTCCCCTCCTGGTTGTGCATCAGCACGATAGGCACGCCCGCTCGCGCCGCCACCTCAGCCATCCGCGAGTCGCGCTTCAAGCCCCACACGTCGTTGAGCATCGCCGCGCCCGCCTTGAGCGCCTCGACGGCTACTTCACTCTTGTACGTGTCCACGCTCAGCGGCAGCGCCGTCACTCCGCGCAACGTTTGGAGCGCTGGCAGCAGCCGTCGCAACTCCTCCTGCGCCTCGACCGCCTGCGACCCCGGGCGCGTAGATTCCGCGCCGACATCGATGATGTCCGCGCCCTCACCCTCGAACGCCTTGGCCCGCTTGGCGATCGCCTCCGGAACATCTGCGAGGCCGTCGCCTGAGAACGAGTCCGGCGTGACGTTCACGATGCCCATCACGAACGTCCGCGAGCCCCAACGGAACTCGCGACCGCCGCAGCGGGTGGTGAACGTGTGCGCCGTCTTCATGACCAGGATTGTACCGAGAAACTCATCCTATGGGGTAGCAGAGCGACAGCGTCTGCGGCTAATGAGCCTGCATGGTTCTTCGGCCAATTCCTTCACAACGCAAGACGGCGGCTTCATAGCGCTTTCACACGGCCCCTGTATCTTTCCCACAAGGACGATCGGGAATCGATACGCGGCCCGGTCGGAAAGATGAAGGGACAACAGTGGCCCGTTCAGGCGATGAACTCAGGTGCGTCTTCTGCCAGTCCCCTGTGCCGGACAGCCTGATCGAATCCTTGCGGGTGCTGCCCGCGGGGACCCTCTCGCCGTGTCCAAACGGGCGATGCGGAGGCGGTGTGCATTTGGTCGAGGGCCGCGACGGAACACCCCTGCCCCTCTTCAAGTGGCGTCCAGAGTAGCGGGCTGATCGTTGCCAGCACGAGTCCGTAGTAGCCATGCCTCTGGCCACCAGTGCGCGTGGTAAAATGAGGCTCATCTTTCCTCGGAGTGCTTCCCTGTGAATCTTCGCATCCCTGGCCCCACGCCGTGCCCTGAGCCTGTGCTCCAGGCCGTCGGCGGGCAGATGATCAACCATCGCGGCCCTGAGGCCGCCGAGTTGATCCGCGCCTGCACCGATGGCCTCAAGACGGCGTTCAAGACCAAGGGCGACATCGTCATTCTGACCGCCTCCGGCACCGGCGGCCTCGAAGCCGCGGTCGCCAACACGCTCTCTCCCGGCGAGCGCTGCCTCGTCGTCTCCATCGGCGTCTTCGGCGAGCGCATCGCCGACATCGCCAAGACCTTCGGCGCCGACCCCGTACGCCTCGACTTCCCTTATGGCCAGTCCGCCGACCCAGCGCGCGTCCGCGAGACACTCAAGGCCGAGCCGCGAATCAACACCGTCTTCGTCACCCACAACGAGACATCGACCGGTGTCACCAACGACCTCGCCGCGCTCAGCAACGTCATCAAGGGCGAGTTTGGCAAAACGCTCGTCGTCGATGGCATCTCCAGCATCGGCTCCATCCCCTGCCCCGTTGACGAGTGGGGCATCGACCTGGCGATCAGCGGCTCGCAGAAGGGCTGGATGACACCGCCCGGTCTCGCCTTCGTCGGCGTGAGCCCGAAGGGATGGGAGACCATCGCCAAGGCGAAGATGCCACGCTACTACTTCGATCTGGCCAAGGCCAAGAAGTCGGCGGATAAGGGCGAGACGCCGTGGACACCCGCGCTGAGCATCATGTTCGGTTTGCGCGTCGGCCTCGATCTGCTGCAGAAGGAAGGCCTCGACAACGTCTACCGGCGCCACCACGAGTTGGGCGATCGGACGCGACGCGCCGTGAAGGGTCTCGGCCTGGAGTTGTTCGCCGACGAGCGCCACGCCTCGAACACCGTGACCGCCGTCAAAGTGCCTGCCGGACTCGAGTGGAAGACGCTCTCCGGCATGCTGCGCAAAGAGCACAAGACCGTCCTCGCGGGCGGCCAGGGCCCCATGACGGGCAAAGTGTTCCGCATCGGCCACCTCGGCTGGGTCAACGCTGCCGAAATCGACGCCGCCATTGCCGCGTTGAAGGCCTCCCTCGCCTCGCTCAAGAGCGCCGCACCTGCGGGAGCGCGGAACGCCTAGATGCGCGTCCTCGTCGCCGACCCCATCGCGCACGAGGGGATCGACCTGCTCAAGCACGCCGGCTTGGACGTCGACATCGTCCTCGGCCTGAAAGAGCCTGCGCTGCTCGAGCGCATCCCCGCCTACGACGCGCTCATCGTCCGCAGCGAGACGCGCGTCACCGCCGCCGTCATCGATGCCGGCCGCAAACTCCAGGTCGTTGGCCGCGCCGGCGTCGGCGTGGACAACATCGACGTGCAGGCCGCCACGCGACGCGGCGTGCTCGTCGTCAACGCGCCCACCTCGAACATCATCGCCGCCGCCGAGCACAGCATCGCCCTCATGCTCGCCCTCGCGCGGCACGTCCCCCAGGCCAACGCCTCACTCAAGGGAGGCAAGTGGGCGCGCACGCAGTACGTTGGCGCAGAACTCCAGGGCAAGACGCTGGGCATCTTCGGCCTCGGCAAGGTCGGCACCGCCGTCGCCCGCCGCGCCAAGTCCTTCGAGATGCGCATCGTGGCCCACGACCCTTTCGTCTCCGCCGATTTCGCCAAGGTGCTCGGCGTCGAACTGGTCTCCAAGGAGCACCTGCTCCGCGAGGCCGACTTCATCTCCATCCACGTGCCGATGACCACCGGCACAGCCAATCTGATCAGCCGCGACGACCTCAAGACGGTGAAGCCATCCGTGCGCATCATCAACGCCGCGCGCGGCGGCCTCGTCGACGAGCAGGCGCTCTTCGACGCCGTCGAGGCAGGCAAAGTCGCCGGCGCTGCCGTGGACACATTCACGACCGAGCCTGCGATGGACAACCCGCTCTTCAAGAGTCACAAGATCATCGTCACGCCGCACCTCGGCGCATCCACTGAAGAGGCGCAGACCAAGGTCGCCGTCGAGGTGGCCGAGCAGGTCATCAGCGTGCTGCGCGGCCGACCCGCGCAATTCGCCGTCAACGCGCCCATGGTGCTCCCCGAGGCGCTCGCGGTATTGACCCCGTTCGTCGACGTCGCCCAGCGCCTCGGCAAGGTGGCCGTGCAACTCGCCGAGGGGCAGATGCAGTCGACGGTGATCCGCTACACCGGCGAGATCGCCAGGTACGACACGAAGTACCTCAAGGCCTCCGTCATCGGCGGGCTCCTCGCGCTCATCAGCGATGAGCGCGTCAACGTCGTCAACGCCGACCTCATCGCCGAGCAGCGCGGCATGAAGATCGTCGAGGAGAAGGACGCCCACGACGGAGGCACCTATCGCAACATGCTCTCCGTGGAACTCGTCACCAGCGCTGGGAGCACGGTGGTCGCCGGGACCGTTTCGCTAGGCCAGCCGCACATCACGCAGGTCGACCGCTACCGCGTCGACGTGCGCATGGCCGAGGGTTGGATGCTCCTCATCGAAAACCAGGACAGGCCCGGCATGATCGGCGCCGTAGGTACCGTCTGCGGCAAGAACGACGTCAACATCTCCTTCATGGAAGTCGGCCGCCTCGAGCGACGCGGCCACGCCATGATGGTCCTCGGCGTCGACGAACAGGTGCCCGATGCGGCCCTCGACGCCATCCGCGCCATCCCCGGCATCATCCGCGTCCTCCAGGTCCGCGTCTAACGCTTGTCTTTGCGTTCGCCCTGAGCCTGTCGAAGGGCCTCTTCCCCCTACGGCACCAGCGCCGTTCGCGTCACCGCCATCTTCCCCGCGTCTGGCCTCGACCACTCCGAGTCTTGGAAGGCCTTCGTGATCTCCGCGAGCGGGTACTTGTGCGACACGAGTTTGTCGAACGGATATTTTTGACGGTTGCGCGTCACGAAGTCCAGCGCGATGGGCAGCACCCACGGGTCGTAGCACGCCGCCGAGACGATGTTCTTCCCGAGCATCAGCACCGGCATGAACGGCACCGTGCCCGCGTCGCCCGTCGACACCTGGCCCAGCACCGCGTACTTGCCGCCGAAGCGCAGCATCATCAGGCCTTCCGGCACCGCGGCGGGCAGGCCGACCACCTCGACGACGACGTCCGCGCCCTCTGCGCCGACGATCTGCCGCACGCGGCCCGCGCGCTCGACGGGCGTCTTGTACTGGCGTATGTCGATCACCTCGTCGGCGCCGAACTCCTCCGCGAGCCGCAGCCGCGCCTCGATGCCGTCGATCACCACGATTGGGCTCGCGCCGCGCTCCTTCGCGATGGCCGTCGCGTAGAGGCCGAGGCCGCCCGCGCCCTGGATCACGCACGACTGCCCGACCGTCACGCCGGTGAGGTGCAGCCCGTAGAGCACCTGGCTGAACGAGCAGTTGATCGGCGCGACGAGGTGGTCCGGCAACTCGTCGGGCACCTTGAACACGAAGTTGCCGCGACCCAGGTGGAAGTAGTCGCCGAAGGCGCCGGTGAAGAAGGGCGAGTCGCCGGGCTTGTGCGAGATGAACATGCGCTTGTTGGCGCAGTTGGACAACTCGTTGCGCAGGCAGGCCTTGCAGGCCATGCACCCCGCGAAGTAGGTGTACGTGATGCGGTCCCCCTCCTTGAGCGGCTGTCCCCGCGAGTCGGTCTTCACGCCAGCGCCCTTCGCGTAGACCTGGCCGACCATCTCGTGGCCCATGATGCCTTCGCCGTTCTTCACCACCCACTGGTTGTGCAGGTCGCCGCGCCAGTAGTGCAGGTCCGAGCCGCAGATCATCGCCATGTTCACCTTGGCGAGGATGTCGTGCTCCCCGACCTCCGGGATCGGGTACTCCCGGATCTCGAACGGCTTATGCGCCCCCTTGAAGATCGCCATCCGTCCCTT
>JACQEE010000031.1 GCA_016200725.1 Chloroflexota bacterium | reverse complement strand
GCCGATGCCGGGCGTGCGCGAGAGCGCGGCCTCGTCGCCGCTGGCGATGGCGCCGGCGAGTTGCTTCGGGGAGAGCGTCGAGAGCATCCGGAGTCCATTCTTGGGGCCGACGCCGCTCACTTCGAGCAGGAGTTTGAAGAGGCGCAGTTCTTCAGAAGTCGCGAAGCCGTAGAGGGCCATGGCATCCTGGGCGAAGTGCAGATGCGTGTGCAGCCTGGCGCGCTGGCCGATGCCTCGCAGGGAGACAATCGTACCTGTGGGCGCGAAGACGTGGAGGCCCACGCCGCCGACGACGATCACCACGGAGTCGCCGCGGATCTCGGCCACGATGCCGTCGAGTGAGGCGATCATCGGCGACCTCTCGCGCTGACGCGCTCGCTGCCCATCATGGCGTCGAGCGCTACGTGGCGGAGATGGCAGAGCGCCACGGCGAGCGCATCGGTGGCGTCGAGCGGATAGGCGTTGAGGTCGACGCCGAGTTGGAGCGTTAGGGCCAAGCGGACTTGCTCCTTATCGCCCGCGCCATAGTTGGCGACGGTGGAGCGCACGCGGGCCGGCGGGTATTGCGAGATGGCCAGTCCGCGCTGTGCCGCAGCGAGCAGGGCCATCGCGCGCGCCTCGCCGACAGCCATCGCGGCGTTGCGGGGCGCGTGGACCACGAACGGCTCCTCGACGGCGACGGCGTCGGGGCGATGGCGCGTCACGAGATTCAAGAGGCCTTCGTAGATGAGGAGCAGGCGGCGTTCGATGGGCTGTTTGGCTGGAGCGCGGATGACGCCGCACTCGACGAGGCGCGCTTCCCCGCCGGCGTCCTCGATTACGCCAAAGCCGGTGACGATAGTTCCGGGGTCAACGCCAAGGACGCGCACGCCTCGCTGCCCTCCGAGGTGCCGCCATTATACGGCAGCGAGGGCGCACGGGCATGGGGGAGATGGCAGGCTAGGCTTGCGCGAGGACGGCCTGGGGGAACTCGGCGTTGGTGTAGACCTTTTGCACGTCGTCGAGTTCGTCGAGACCTTCGAGGAGGTGGAGGGCCTGCATCGCCGTGCCGCCTTCGACGGGGATGGTGGTCTTGGGGACCATCTGGAGTTCGGCGGTGCTGATCTTGGCGCCCGCGCGTTCGATCGCCTTGCGGACGTTCTCGAGTTGCTGCGGGGCGACGTAGACTTCGAGGCTATCGCCGTCGGTCTTCACATCGTCGGCGCCGGCGTCGATGGCGGCGAGAGCGATGTCCTCGGCCTTGCCGGGGGGCGAGTCGGCGGCGACGACTCCCGTGTTCTGGAAGAGCCAGGCGACGGAGCCGGACTCGCCAAGGTTGCCGCCGTGCCGGGTGAAGACGCGACGCACTTCGGATGCGGTGCGGTTCTTGTTGTCGGTCATCGCTTCGACGAAGATGGCCGCGCCGCCGGGGGCATAGCCCTCGTAAGAGATCTCGGCCATCGCGTCCGCCTGGCCTTCGCCGGAGCCCTTCTTGATCGCCCGCTCGATGTTGTCGGCAGGCATGTTGACGTCCTTCGCGCGCTGAATGGCGAGGCGGAGGCGGAAGTTGGCTGCGGGGTCGCCGCTGCCGCCCGCGCGGGTGGCAATCATGATTTCGCGGGCCATCTTGGTGAAGATCTGCCCGCGCTTGGCGTCGATGACGCCCTTCTTGCGCTTGATCTGCGACCACTTTGAGTGACCGGACATGGTTATCCCTTTGCGAGGTGAGGGCAGTCAGATTCTAGCACGGCGCGTAGACGGTGTTACAGCAGCCCTGGCAGCACTTCGATGGTCATCACGCCGCTCTTGATGTCCACCTGCTTCACGACATCGGCGATCGAGGGGATGAGCACCTCGCCTCGGGGGCCTTTCACGATGAAGACGGTGTTGGCGCGCGTGGGCATGATTTCGACGATCTCGCCCAGTGCCTCACCCTGCGTCGTGACGACTTTCATGCCCAGCAGATGGTAGTGGTAGTAGCGGCCTTCGGGCGGCTCGGGCATCTCGTCGAGGGGCACCTCGATGATGGCGCCGGCGAGCGTGCGCGCGTCCTCAGGAGTGTCGATGCCTTCCACCTTGATGAGGCGCTTATCGAAGCGCAGGCGGTTGCGCTCGACGGTGTATGGTTCACCACCGATGTAGAGGCGCGCGCCGGGCTTGAAACGCTCCGGGTTGTCGCTCTGCTGCTCGATGCGCATCATGCCCTGGAGGCCCCAGGGGCGCAGGATGCGGCCGACCTGGACGAACTCCTGGGGCTTGGCCTTGGTGGCGGAACGCTTCGGTCGCTTGGCGGGCGTGGCAGGCGGCATGGAGGCAGCGAGAGGTCTGCGAGGCGACGGGCTAGGGGATCTCGAGGTTGACGCGGGCGCCCTTTTTGACGGCGGCTACGCGGAGGAGGGTGCGCATGGCCTGGACGACGCGGCCCTGGCGGCCGATGACCTTGCCCTTGTCTTCCTGGGCGACTTCGAGGCGGATGACGACGCGGCCTTCTTCGTCCGTGGACTCGGTCACCTTCACCGCGTCCGGGTTGTCGGTGATCGACTTGGCGATGTACTCGATGAGCTCTTTCATGCGAGCCGGCCGTTACTTGATGAGGCTGCGCTGCTTCAGGAAGCGGGCCACGGCTTCGGAGGGCTGGGCGCCCACCTTGAGCCAGTAGGCTGCGCGCTCTTCGTTCAGCTGGACCGCGGGCGGGTTCGGCATCGGGTTGTAGGTGCCGATGATTTCCTTGAACTTGCCGTCGCGAGGGCTGGTGATGTCAGCCACGACGATGCGGTAACTAGGGGCCTTTTTTGCGCCGGTGCGCCGTAAGCGGATGCGAAGCATAACGGAAGCAGTCCTCCAGGGAGAGCAAACAGGGCCAGTCGCGATTGTACAGGTGTACGCCTGCTATTGTCAACGAAAAACAGAGGTAACGGTTCGCCCTCCATCATGTCCGGCGCTCTGCTAGTACTGGATCACGCTGCGGGCAACGAGGCCTTTGGAGAGGGCGTCGAAGGCGTCGTTCACTTCGTGGAGTTTGACGCGCTTGGTGATCAGTTCATCGAGTTTCAACTTGCCGGTCTTGTAGAGGGTGAGCAGGCGCGGGAAGTCGACATAAGGGCGGGCGGTGCCGTACATCGAGCCGATGACGGTCTTCTCGAGGATGAGGTCGCGCGCGTCGATGGTGACAGGCGTCTTCAGCGGGGCGTGGCCGACCCACGTAGTGATGCCGCGGCGGCGGGTGCAGAGGATGCTCTGCAGGAAAGGCTCCGGGACGAGGCCGATGGCCTCGAACCCATAGTGGACGCCCTTGCCGCCGGTGAGTTCCTTGATCTTGGCGACGGGGTCGTCGCGCTTCGAGTTGACTGTGTGCGTCGCGCCGAACTCCTTGGCCATGGCGAGTTTGTTGTCGAGCAGGTCGGCCAACGCCGGTGGTGACGCCGCAGCCGACCAGGGCGGCCTGCTCGAAGGGGATATCCTTGTCCATGGGGACGGCGGCCTCTTCGCGGATGACGGAGTAGGAGCCGAAGGTGCCGAGATCGGCCATGGAGTAGAGCGTCTTGTTGGTGCCGTGGAAGCGCGCGCGCTGCGGCGCGGGCGACTTCTCGCAGAGGTTGGGGTAGCCGTTCTGGCAGGCCTCGCAGGTGCCGCAGTTGGACTTCCACGAGAGGATGACGTGGTCGCCCTTCTTGACGCGGGTGACCGCCGGGCCGATCGCCTCAACGATGCCGGCGCCTTCGTGGCCGAGCACGGCGGGCAGCGAGACGTTGCCCCATTCGCCTTTCACGACGTGCCAGTCGGAGTGGCAGACGCCGCTGGCCATCATCTTGACGAGCACTTCGCCGGGGCCGGGCTCGTTGATGTCGAGGTCCTCGACCTTGAGCGGCGTCTTGGCGGCGTGCAGCACGGCGGCTTTCATGGGTGCCTCCTGGCGAGTGGGTGCGCGGTTCGGCGCAATGGTAGCACGAGGGGGAAGGGCCTCGGCTGTGCTTGCAGGGCTGTCTCGTGTTACCCTGCGCGTCGCAGGAGTGCATCGATGAAAGTAGAAATCGCCTGGCATCCGCTGAACTGGCACCCGCTGACGTGGGAGGACCTGCACGAGGGGTGGGGGCGCGAGTGGGATGTCGCAATCACGTTCCCGCTGATCGCGTGGTACGCGGATATGTCGCAGGATGCGAACACGTGGTACACGCAGCGGGGGTCGCCCTTCGGGCCGCCGGTAGCGCCGCCGCTGTTGCTGTCGCGGCTGGGGTCGCAGTTGACGGACTCGATGGGGCGCATGATGGGCTTCCTGAACACGCGCAACCGGACGGAGACGCTGGCGCCCGCGGTGGCGGGGACGGTCGTGCGCTTCAAAGGGCGGCTGACGGGCAAGTTCGAGCGTCGCGGCCGGCGCTACATCTCGATGGTGGTGGACGCCTACGACGCGGAGACGGGGGCGCACCTGCTGCACGAGGAGAAGGAGTACGCTGTGCCGCCGGGGAAAGAATAAGAGAGGGCAACCACCACGGCACAACGGCACTAAGAAGAACAAGACTCAAATTGATTGTGGATTCGCGAGGGAAGGGTCAAGGAGGAACAGTGAAAATCGCGTTTCTCGGATGGGGCTCTCTACTCTGGGAAAGCAATCCCGAATTCGACCGATGGCATGAAACCTGGGAGTGCGACGGGCCGACTCTAAAGATTGAGTTTTCGCGAGTCTCGAAGAAATCGCGGTTGGGAGCTTTGACGCTCGTCATCGATGAGGAACACGGAACTCCTACTCGTGTCGCTTGGTGCCTCAGCAAACGCACTACGATGAACGATGCTGTCTCCGATCTCCGTATCCGTGAGGGGACGACGCTCAAGAACATCCGTCACATGGACGTCCGGGCACAGGCACCAGGTCCCAAACAAAATGAGCCGGAGAATGCCATTGTGGCCTGGGCTCGGGCAAAGAAGATCGATAGCGTTGTATGGACGGCTCTGACGTCGAACTTCCGCGAGTGCGGAAGGCCTGCGTTCTCCGTGGCCGCGGCTATCGCCTACCTTCAGAACCTTGACCCCGCAGGCAAGGCCAAGGCGGCGGAGTATGTTTGGCGCGCGCCGTCCTTTGTAAAAACAGACTTACGAGTGGCGCTCGAGAAGGAGCCCTGGTTTAGCGAGGCTAAAGCCTAATGGCTAAGCATGGATACGACGTGGGGCAGGCGCTACCGGAGATCGTGCGGACGGTGACGGCGGAGGTGATGTACTCGCGACAGTGGGCGGGGACGAACCCGGTGCACTCGGACCCGAAGAGCGCGGCGCGGCAGGGGATGAAGGCGCCGGTGGTGACGGGGCAACTGTCGGCGGCGTACATCCAGGAGGCCTGCGTGGCCTTCTTCGGCGAGGCGATGTGGCGCGGCTCGGTGATGGACGTGTCATTCAAGCGGCCGGTCTACCTGGGCGACACGCTGACAGCGGGCGGTCGCGTGGAGAGCGTGTCGCCGGAGGGCGGGCGACGCCGCGTGGTGGTCGCGGCGTGGGCGCGCAACCAGAAGGGCGAAGAGGTCACGACGGTGCGGGCGGAGGCGGTGGTGGTGGGTAGCGCCTAACGGTCCGCTCCGCCCGTCCGTGGATTCCCTTCGGCTGCGCTCAG
>JACQEE010000239.1 GCA_016200725.1 Chloroflexota bacterium | reverse complement strand
TCCTGGATGTGGGCACGGTTGTTGCGCGAGGCTAGCAGTCCGGCATGGATGTTGGGGTGGAGCGTCTTCACGCGACCATCGAGGATTTCTGGGAAGCCCGTAATGTCGCTGACAGCACCGATCTTGACGCCAGCCTGCTCGAGCGCCTTACGCGTGCCGCCTGTACTGTAGACCTGGTGGCCCTTCGAGGCGAGCACCTTGATAAACGGTGCAAGATTGGTCTTATCGGAGACGGTGACGATGACTCGCATGATGTTACCTCTGTTCGATGCCTTTGGTTTGCCGTTTATTGTGGTGCGTCTGTTCCGCCCACCCACCATCAACAAGAAACGGGGGCCCGCACCTTCCTCGGACGCTCACGTACACTCGTCAGGGAGCGGAGAAAGTCTTCCCATTCACCTTTTCTGGGCTTCGACTAAGTCTCGTTCAGGGTGACAGTCTAGGACAAGAGGACGCGACCACGACCATCGTCGGGGATAACCGTGCCGAAGAGGAAGGCTTCGGGGATGAGGCGCGGGATATCTTTCGCGTGCTCGGGCGCGGTGAAGATCGTGAGGCCGACGCCCATGTTGAAGACCTGGTACATCTCGGCGTTGTCGATATGCCCAGCCTTCTGGATCAACTGGAAGAGCGGCGGGACTTGCCAGGTGCTGCGGTCGATGCGGACAGCGAGGCCTTTGGGCAGAATGCGCGGAATGTTGCCTTCGAAACCGCCGCCAGTGATGTGCGCCATGCCGCGAATGTGCTTCAGTGCGGGCTTGACGATGCGCTGGTAGTTGCGGTGGATGGCGAGTAGCGCCTCGCCCAGAGTGGAGCCGAGATCGGCGTAGTACGCGTTGAGGACGCTGGGGTCCTCGTCGGTCTTGAAGACCTTGCGCGCAAGGGTGTAGCCGTTGGTGTGGAGACCGCTGGACTTGAGGCCGAAGACGGCGTCGCCGACCTCGATCTTCGAGCCGTCGATGATCTGGTCGCGCTCGACGGCGCCGACGATGCAGCCGACGATGTCGAAGTCGCCGGGGCGGTAGAGGTCGGGCAACTGCGCGGTCTCGCCGCCGATGAGCGCGCAGTTGGCTGCCTTGCACGCAGTCGCAACACCCTTGACCAGTTGCTCGACCTGCGAGGGCACGAGGCTACCTAGACCGAGGTAGTCGAGGAAGAAGAGCGGCTCGGCGCCGCCGACGAAGATGTCGTTGACGCAGTGGTTAACGATGTCCTGGCCAACAGTATCGAAGACGCCCAGATGAAGATCAGTCCGAAATAGAGCTGCCACACCTGCGTCAGATCGCTGAGGCCGAGCGACAGAAACGTGACAAAGATCGCGCCGACGATTGGACCGATGAAGAAGCCGATGCCGCCGATGACTTCGGGGCGCGAGGCACCCTTCGCGATGACCTTGATACGCTCTTTAACGGCATCGGCGGCACTGATGTCTACGCCCGCCTGCCGGTAGGCGTTCTTGGGAGAAGACTTCTCGGAAGGCAAGGGACCTACACCATCTCCAGCGCGAACTTGTCGAGTTCCAACTGGACGGGAATCGGGTACTTGCCCGTGAAGCAGGCCATGCAGTAATCGCCGGCGTTGGCGTGGCCGTTGACGACGGCCTTCGCTAGACCACCTGTACTCAGATAGCCGAGAGTATCGGCGCCAACGAACTTGCGAATCTCCTCGACGGACTTCTGCGCGGCGATGAGCTCGCCACGGGTTGCCATATCGACGCCGAAATGGCACGGCCACTGGATGGGTGGAGCGCAGATACGGAGGTGGACTTCAGTGGCACCCGCCCTGCGGAGCAGGCTCACCACGTGTGGAGTCGTGGTGCCGCGCACGATGCTGTCGTCCACAACGATGACTCGCTTACCCTTGAGCACCTCGGTGAGCGGGTTGAACTTGAGGCGCACACCGAGGTCGCGAAGGCGCTGGTCGGGCTGGATGAAGGTACGACCAACGTAGCGGTTCTTCAGCAGGACTTCGGTGTAAGGAATGCCCGACTTACGGGCGTAGCCAAGACCAGCGGCGGTCGCGGAGTCTGGGACGCCGGTGACAAGGTCGGCCTCGACAGGATGCTCGATGGCGAGTTGGGCTCCCATCGCCTCACGGGCCTGGTAGACCAGCCGGCCATTCATGCGACTGTCGGGGCGGGAGAAGTAGATCTGCTCAAAGACGCAGGAGGCGCGGCGTTCGCTTTCGACAGCCTGGAAGCGCGTGATGCCATCGGCGTTGATGATGATTGCCTCACCGGGCTGCACATCGCTTTCGAGCGCGGCACCGAGGTGGTCGAGGGCACAGGTCTCGGAGGCGACGACCCAGCCGCCGTTCAGGCGGCCGAGAGAGAGGGGACGGACTCCGAGGGGATCGCGGACGGCGATGAGTGAGTCCTTCGTGAGGATCGTGAGGCTGTAGGCGCCACGCAGACGCGTCATCGCGAAGTGGAGACGCTCCTGCCAGTTCTTCCCAGGAGCAGTCGCGATGAGCCAGGCGATGACTTCCGAGTCCGTGGTGGTCACGAACTCGACGCCCTGCTGCTGCAGTTCGGCGCGCAACTCGAGGGCGTTGACGACGTTGCCGTTGTGGGCGAGGGCCAACTCGCCGTCGGGGCCGCGGGCCATCAGCGGCTGGGCATTCGCCGCCTTGCTAGAGCCGGTCGTGGAGTAGCGCGTGTGGCCGATGGCAGCATGGCCGGTGAGGCGCTCGAGGTCGCGCTCTTCGAAGACCTGGGAGACCAGGCCCATGTTGGTGTGGAGGCGGATGCGCTGGCCATCGGCGGTGGCGATACCGGCACTCTCCTGGCCGCGATGCTGAAGGGCGTAGATACCGAAAAAGGTAAGTCGAGACACGTCTTCGCCGGGAGCGTAGACGCCAAAGACGCCGCAGGCTTCTCTTGGACTATCGAACAATCCGGCTCCTTCAGGGAGCGGTGAGAAGGGGAACGGCTACCGGAGATCGCTCACGTAGTATAGTCGTGGCCTTCGGGAGGGTCAATGCAAGCGCTAGTCTTTCTGAAGCAGATTGGCCCTTCTGAAAGTGGTCCCTTCAGCAACGAGGTCGGATGAACATCACGTTCCGCGGTGCGGCGCGCTCGGTGACGGGCAGCCGACACGTCCTGGAGATAGATGGGCGGCGCATCCTGCTCGATTGCGGGCTGGTGCAGGGCAAGGAGTCGCACGGCGGCGAGACGAACGAGCAGCTCGGCTTCGACGCAACCGGCATCGAAACCGTCATCCTGTCGCACGCGCATATCGACCATAGCGGCGCGCTGCCTTCGCTCATCCACAACGGCTTCGGTGGCCGCATCTACGCGACGCCGGCGACGGCCGATCTCGCCGAGGTGATGCTCCGGGACTCGGCGAAGATCCAGGAGCAGGACGCCGCGGACGCCAATCGCCACGAGGGCCTCGTGGGCGCGCAGATGCGGCGGCCGCTGTACACCCTGGCCGACGCGCAGGAGACGGCGTCGCGCTTCCTGGCCAAGCCGTACCGCGAGCCATTCGAGGTGGCCGACGGCGTGACGGTGACATTCTTCGATGCAGGGCACATCCTTGGGTCCGCGATGGTACAGGTCGACGTGCGGCGGAACGGCCAGGCACACCGACTCGTGTTCAGCGGCGACATCGGCCACGCCTCGCTGCCCATCGTGCGCAAGCGGGACGTGATCGAGCAGGCGGACACGCTGCTGATGGAGTCGACCTACGGCAACACCGAACACGGCGAGGTGAAGCGCCTCGAGGGAAATTTCGCGGCGCTCATCAACCGAGTGGCGGCGCAGAACGGCAAAATCCTCATCCCTGCCTTCGCCGTCGGCAGAACGCAGCAGATCACCTACATGCTCAACAACCTGTACAACGCCGGGAAGGTCGCGGACATCCCGGTGTTCGTAGACAGTCCGTTAGCGAGCGAAACAACCGATGTCTTCCGGCGCCATCCGGAATGCTGGGATCCGGCGATGGTGCAGGCGCTCCGGGAGGCCCACGATGCCGACCCCTTCGGCTTCAAGATGCTGCGGTACGTCCACACCGTCGAGCAGTCGAAGTTGCTGAACGAGTACAACGGACCGGCGATCATTATTGCGGCAAGCGGGATGTGCGAGAACGGGCGCATCGTGCACCATCTCGCGCATCACATGGGCGACCGACGGAACGTGGTGATGATCGTGGGCTACCAGGCTGAGGGCACGCTGGGGCGTCGGCTGCTCGAAGGCGAGCACGAGTTCTTCATCGCGGGTCAGCGCGTCGAACGGAAGGCGCTGGTCGTAAAGATGATGGAACTGTCGGCGCATGCGGGCCGCAGCCAGTTGCAGGGGTACTTCCAGCAGTTCAAGGGCAGCGTCCGCAACCTGTTTCTCGTCCACGGGGAGCCAAGCCAGAGCATGCCGTTCGCGCAGTGGGCGCAGGGCGTATCGAAGGCCAAAGTGGCAGTGCCGAGCCTGGGCGAGACGTTCGAGTTAGGGGGATGAGAAGGATTAACCACCACGGCACAACGGCACCACGAAGATTGAATCTTTTTGTAAAGACCCGAGAGGAAAACAAGTTGCCCATCGGCGTTGGATTTCGTAGCATACAGTTATCAGTTCTGTCTCGCGCCGTCGTTTTTGCCATGGCGCTACTCTGAGACCGGAGCAGAGCCCCCATGGAACGGGAACATCGAGAACGGAAACCTAAAGCAGAGACCGAAGAGGTCGTTGACGCCGACTCGGAGTCGCCGAAGAGGTTGCTCGAAGAGCAGACCGCCAAGGCTGAAGGCTACCTCAACAGTTGGAAGCGCAGCCAGGCGGATTTCGAGAATTACAAGAAGCGGGCCGAGCAGGAACGGCAGGAGACCAGCGCCTACGCGAACGCCACACTCGTCTCGAGCCTGCTGCCAGTGCTGGACGACCTCGAGCGGGCCCTGGACACGCTTGACGCCAGCGTGGCAGGGCTCACATGGATCGAGGGGATCAAACTTGTCTATCGCAAACTCGCGGCGACGCTGGAGTCGCAGGGGCTACGCGTGATCCAGAGCACAGGCGTGACGTTCGACCCCAAATTCCACGAGGCGATGATGCAGGTGCCTGGCCCCGAGGGCAAAGTCGTGGGCGAGTTGCAGAAAGGCTACACGTTGCGCGACCGGGTGCTACGTCCGGCAATGGTGAAGGTCGGCAACGGCGAGCCTGCCGAGTAAGGCACCTCACCCGATGAGCAATCGGCTCAAGCCTGGCCTTGCGGTAGTCGCGCTTCTCGTGGTTCTTTTGTTCTGGTTGACCGCTTGCGGCGGCGATGACACCCATGCGGTGCGCGGCCTCGTCACTGCAGTAAGCGGCACCGACGTGATCCAGTGGGAGACGATCGACTTGCAGGACTCGTCGGGCAAGCAGTACACCTTCATCAGAGGCGATACCGTCGACACCGTGCAGTGGCGGGCGGCGCACCTACGGGAGCACAAGGCGGGGTTCGAACCCCTGACGGTGTACTACAAATCGACGAAGCAGGGGCTGGTGGCGACGAGGATTACGGACTAGATTTAGACACGCTCGTACACAATCTGACGTAGCCCCCACTCAATCTCGTCTTTTCTTCCCGACTTCCGTAGGCCATCCAATTCCTTGGCCAACACTGCGACGTTCTTCTTGCCGAAGGTCTTCTGCACGAACGGGTCGTTTCGCCAGACTTCGAGGTTGAGGCGGAACATCGAGGCGGCATCGGCAGTGGAAACTGGCAGTGAGGCTATTTCGCTAGAGCGACGGCGCAGGCCAGGGATTGAATCCATCGCATCCAGGGCGGAGCCAATGTAGAGCCTTCCGTGGTTGTGCTTTACGAGTGCCTCCGTGATAGCGAGGTATCGGCGGAACACTTCGTTCGTCATCTGAATGTGTTCGACCTCGTCGAGAAGCAGCAGCCCCTTGGGCGCAAGGTGCCGTGCCCAGACACGGAGGGCATGCGCGGGGTCGGGTAGGTGGGTCAAGACGAAATGCGTGAACATGATGTCGGCAGGCTCAACCGGAAGAGGCGGCTTGGTAATGTCGTGCAATACGAACTTTGCCGACAGGCCTGAGGACTTTGCCAGTTCGATGAACGGCTTAGAAGCATCAAGACCAGTCACTTGCTCTGGGTAGAGCGCCTCAATCAAGATGCGAGTACTGCTACCTGGCCCGCAGCCAAGATCGACGGCGTGATGTGTTCGGCCCGGTACAACTCGCCGAAGGAATGCACGCATTTCTGGCGCAAACACCTGCGCGAGCAGCCGCAGCCGCTTGCTCGCGACATCGGTATCACGGAATGAATACTGAGTGCTCATGGCCTCATAGCAACTGCACCGGGTCCACGTCCACCGTCCAGCCATCCGGCAGGTAGATGTCATCGCTGGCCGTGGACTTGTCGAGGAGCGCAGTAGGGTTGGGGCCCTGGATGACGATGTGCCAGCGGTAGCGGCCGCGGATGCGTTCATAGGCGGCGGGGGCAGGGCCGGTGATCTTCGTGTTGGGTATCCCTTCCTTCGAGAGTCGCTCCCTCAACAGCCCAGCGACGCGCTCGCACTCTCGTTGAGCCTGACCCTCATTCGTGTGGTGGTAGACGAGGCGCGCCATGCGGGAGAACGGCGGCAGGCCGAGTTCGCCGCGCTTCTCGATTTCCTGGGCGTAGAAGGCCTCGTAGTCCTGGTCAGCCGCGGCGATGATCGCGTAGTGGTCGGGTGCGTAGGACTGGATGACGACGCGTCCACCTGCCGCGCTGCGGCCTGAGCGGCCAGCGACCTGGCAGAGGATCTGGAAGGTGCGCTCGGGTGCGCGGAAGTCGGGCAGGTAGAGACCGATGTCGGCATTGACGACGCCGACGAGCGTGACCTTCGGCAGGTGAAGTCCTTTCGCCAGCATCTGCGTGCCGATGAGGATGTCGGCCTTGTGGTCGAGGAACTGGCGCAGGATCTTCTCGTGCGCGTCGCGCCCCTGCGTCACGTCGCGGTCCCAGCGCAAGAGAGCGGCGCCGGGGAAGGCCTGGGCGACCTCCTGCTCGAGGCGCTGCGTGCCCATGCCGATAAAGCGGATGCGCTGGCCAAAGCAAGTCGGACAGTGCCTCGGCGGCGGCGTGTGCCAGTTGCAGACGTGGCACTGCAGGTTCACGTTGTCAGCGTGATAGGCGAGCGCGGAGGTGCAGCGGCGGCAGCGCGCCACGTAACCGCAGTCACGGCACTGTACGAAGGTGGCAGAGCCGCGACGGTTGAGGAACAGAATGATTTGCTCGTGGCGTTCGAGAGTCGTGTGCATTGCGGCACTGAGCGCGCGGCTGAAGACGCTGCGGTTGCCGGACTTCAACTCGTCGCGCATGTCGACGACTTGCACCGTGGGCATGCTCAGCGTCACCGCGCCGTTGGCGCCGGACTCGATACGCTCGGGCAGGCTGAGCAACCGGAACTGGCCAGCCTTCGCGGCGTGATAGGTCTCGATGGACGGTGTCGCGCTGCCGAGAATCACCGTTGCGCCGGTTAACTCGGCGAGTTTCAGCGCAGCATCCCGCGCATGGTAGTAGGGCTGCTGCTCCTGTTGCTTGTACGTCCACTCGTGCTCCTCGTCGAGCACGATGAGGCCGAGATCGGGCTGCGGGGCAAAGAGCGCGCCGCGCGGGCCGATGACGACGTCGAAATGCCCTTCGCGGATGCGGGCCCACTCGTCGAACTGCTGCCCTGGCGAGAGGCGGCTGTGGAGCACAGCAACACGACCGGGGAAGCGGCTGGAGAAGCGCTCGATGGTCTGCGGCGTGAGGGCAATCTCCGGCACCAGCACGATGCCGCGCTTGCCCTGGGCGACGGCCATGTCGAGGGCGCGGAGATAGAGTTCCGTCTTGCCACTGCCAGTGACACCAA
>JACQEE010000244.1 GCA_016200725.1 Chloroflexota bacterium | reverse complement strand
GGGAGAACTACTATGATGGGGAAAGTGACCTATGTCTAGAGATGCGTGGGAACGCTCGTTTCCAGGAGCCTGGGACGCGTTCATTCGGGATCGGTGCACATGTGTTTATTGCGGTTTCGAGGGCACGACGTTCTCGGCTTGGCTGATCGAGCCCTTGGCCACGTTGTTCCGGAGCGCGGGGGGGATGGGGACGATGTCGTAGCGGGGGACCATGATGGACTCTCCGTTCCGGTCCCGGCGCCGCCGGCCCTCCGGGCCACAGCGTAGGCCGCAGTCAGCAGCTTGCGTGTCGCGGCGACGAGGGCGACTTTCGGCAGCTTGCCGCGTGCGTTGAGGCGCTGGTAGTAGCGCGCAGCCAGGTAATCGCCGGCGTGAGACGCCAACCAAGTGCCGGCTGTCGTGAGACGTCCCACTGAGACGGCGTCACGCCAGCCGGTGCCCGTTGAGGAGCTGCCCTCGCGGATGTGAAGGCGTCGCGCGACGGCGCCCAGTACGGTCCTCACGATCCGCTACGCCCGCTGTCTCAACTCCCGGCGTGAGACGTCTCACAGCCCTCCTGGTCCTTCCCCTGCCACTCGCAGACATCTGACACATCGACGATCGCGCGCCGATAGAGGTGGGGCCAGTTGTGAAACATGATGGTGATGTCGGGCCCGGTCCCGGCCTGCACCCCCGCGGTGATGCGGGGCTGGATGCCGGGGATGTTGATCGTCTCCAGGTTCACTCCCACCTTTGTGAGCTTGTTGTATTCCCAAGCTGGCGTCGAAGCTCTGCGTCGCTTTCGGGGATGAAGGAGATCGCGTGAAGGAGCTGGAGCGTGATGGTCTGCCCGACGGCCGGCGCACGACGCGCTGCGAGCATGTCGCCCAGCATCGCCGTCGAGGCCGCTCCGATGGTTGTCTTGACGAAATCCCGCCGGTGGATCTCGCGCGGTTCCATCATGACGTCCCCATCTCGTTCTCCGCTTCCGCCTTCTCGAGCCAGTACCGCATATCCATCTCGCGGTACATCGTCGTCGCTGTCGTCAGGTGCTCCCGCGCCTCGTCGCCTCGTGCGGTTTTCGCGAACAGCGTGCCGAGACCGAGGTGGCAGTGGGCGACGAGCGGGCGCATGCCCAGTTCCGTCGCGAGGGTCATGGCGTGACCGTACGAGTCCTTGGCGGTCGTGACCCCCTCGACACCGGCCTCCGAGGCGAGTTCCCCGAGAAGACGATGCGCCCACGCCTGGCCGCCGCGCTCGCCGCGCGTTCGAGACAGCTCCAGAGCGCGCTCAGCGTGCTCAGCCGCCTTGTCCTTGCGGCCCGACAGCAGGCAGGCATGACTGAGCCACACGAGATACTGTGAGTAGCGATAGTGTCCGACTCTCTCGGCCTGTTCAATCGCCCGTTCCAGCAGCGGGAGAGACGCATCCAGCCGACCGGAAAGGGCGTGCACATAGCCCAAAGCGGCACTGTATATCGTCGACAAAAGCGGGAAGTGCCAGCGTTCGGAATGCTCGAGGCTGCGTTCGAGCATGCTGAGCGCCCGATCCAACTCGCCCTTGAGGAGAAAGAGCTGACCGATGCCGCCATAGGCAGCAGCCAGACTCCACGGACGATCTACCGCTGTGGCGATTCTCATCGCTTCCTCGCCGATTTCGATACCCTCCGTGAATTCACCGATCTCGGCGAGGCTCCATACCAGCCACACGCGAGAGGTCACCGCCGGAGGGTTCAGGAGGCCGAAGCGCTCTGTCATCAGATCGCCCGTCAGAGCCTGAATGTTTCGCCGACCACATTCGATGGCTCCACGATAGTCACCGCCGTTCATGCACGTCAGACCCAGGAAGAGATTTGCGGTGACTTGCAGAGGGAAATCCCTGAGTTCGACGGCGATGGCACGGGCGCGATGGGCAGACTCCACGGCGCGTTCGTGCTCGCCTCTCAGGTCCTGAGCCCAGCCGAGAAGAGCAGAGACGGCGGCGAGGCGCCGCTGATCGCCCAGTGATTCAGCGAGGCGCTCGGCTTCCCGAAGATGGTCATGGACCGCGCGAGTGTCGCCAGAGGCGACGAGAGCGTGGCGGAGATCCAACCGGGCGTCGATCGCGTGTTCGATGGTGTCACGACGCTCCGGCAGGTGAGCGAGGGCGTCTACGGCCCGCTCGAAGCAGGTCGCGGCCTCACGGTACGCCGACCGGCCGGCGGCCTTGGTCCCGGCCTGACGGAGGTAGGCGGCGGCCTTGTCCCACGCCTCGCCCTGAAACGCGTGGTGGCCGAGCCGTTCGACGTGCTCGGCCAGCCGGTCAGCGTACAGCCGCTCCATCGCCTCCACGATCCGGGCATGCAGCCCTCGCCGCCGGTCCCCGAGCAGGGTCCCGTAGGTCACCTCGTGCGTC
>JACQEE010000030.1 GCA_016200725.1 Chloroflexota bacterium | reverse complement strand
GGGACCCGACATTGCGCAGCTCCGGTGTCACGACCAGAAAGCCGGCCTCGGCATTGCGCAGAATGCCGGCCTGGCGCCGCAGATGCTCCTCGACCTGGGCGCGCCGGAACGGAGGATAGACGGGAACCGGAACGCCGCCCGCGTAGAGCACACCGAAGAATGCTTCGAAGAATGCGGCGTCCGTCGGCAGCATGACGGCGACCCGGTCTCCCGCGGCGAGGCCGCGCTCGAGCAAGCCCGACGCGATCCTGCAGGACGCCTCATGCAGATCGGCGTAGGTGAGGCAGGTTTCGTCGCCTTCCCCATGCCAGATGCGTATGTGCGGCCGATTGCCATGCGCGTGGACGTGATGTTCGAGGACGTCGATGAGGGTCGCGGCCGTCGATGGCGCCGCAATCTCGGGCAGCGCAACCGCGGCGGCGACAACGCTCTCGAGTGTCGCCCGTCGACCCGGACGTGCCGCAAGTACCGCCCTCAGCAGCTCGCGCGGCGTATCGGCCTCGCTCAGCAAGTGATCGGGCAGGCGTACCTTGAATGCCTTGTCCAGGCGCAGGATCAGCTCTGCTCGTCCCAGGCTGTCGAGCGCCAGGTCCCTGTCGAGGTCGCTGTCCAGCCCGACCGACGTCGAGTGCCGCAGGTGGGGATGCAGCTCCCAGACCAAGTCTCGGACGATCGCCAGGAATCCGGCCGACACCTCTCCGTCCATCTGGGCGGCCGTGTCGATGCCAGGGCTTCCACGCACCTGCTCAGCCGGCAGTCGTTCTCTGTCAGCCGACACCCTTACCTCCGCGCAAACAGCTTCGCCAGCTCGTGCAGCGGTCGCGTGTTCAGAACGTCTTTGGGCTCGAGCCACCCGCGACGGGCTTGCCCGATCCCGTACTTCATGAATTGCAGACCATCGATCGAGTGTGCATCCGTTCCAAGGGCAACCTTCACGCCCATGTCCTTCGCCAGTCGGCAGAAGTGATCATCGATGTCGAGCCGCATCGGATGCGCATTGAGCTCGATGCAGCATCCCCGCTCCTTGGCGGCCTTCAGGATCCGCTCGAGATCGATGGCATATGCAGCGCGCTCACCCAGCAGCCGCCCCGTCGGATGCGCGAAGATATTGAAATGCGGATTGTCCATCGCCCGAACCACCCGCTCCGTCTGCTCGGCCTCCTCGAGGTCGAACTTGTAATGGATCGCGCACACGGTGAAATCGAGGTCGGCCAGGATCGCGTCGGGCAGATCGAGGGAGCCGTCCGCAAGGATGTCGACCTCGATACCCTTCAGGACGCGGATGCGCTCGAGCTGCGAGTTCAACTTGTCGATTGCCTTGATCTGCCTGGCGAGGCGCCTGGCATCGAGCCCGTTGGCGATCGTGACGTGCTTACTGTGGTCCGTGATCGCTACGTACTCGTAGCCCAGTGACCGCGCCGCCTCGGCCATTTGGCGCAGCGTGGCCGTGCCGTCCGACGCGTCGGTGTGAACGTGCAGGTCCCCACGGATATCCTTCAGCTCGACCAGCTTGGGAAGCTTGTGGGCAGCAGCCGCTGCAATCTCTCCTCGATCTTCCCGCAGCTCGGGCGGGATGAAGGGCAGACGCACCTGATCGTACACGCTTTCTTCCGTTTCGCCCGCTACGCGTTTGGCGCCTCGAAAGACACCGTACTCGTTGATCTTGAGCCCGCGCTCCAGGCCGAGCGTGCGCACGGCGATGTTGTGCGCCTTCGAGCCGGTGAAATAGTGCAGCGCCGCCCCATAGCTCTCCTCGGGGACGACGCGCAAATCGACCTGCAGTCCGGAGCGCAGCACCACCGTGGCTCGCGTCTCCCCCTGTGCGGCGACCTCGTCCACCTCGTCATAGGAGACGAACCGCTGCATGACATCACTGCCGGCGCGAGCCGCAACCAGGATGTCCAGGTCGCCTACGGTCTCCTTGCGTCGCCGGTAGCTGCCCGCGATGATCGCCTGCACCACGCCTTTGCAGCGCTTCAGGTGCTCGAGCAGCGGCTCGGCGAAATCCTCGGCGGTATCGAGCCGGAAGCGGCGCGGCACCTCGCGCCGGCGCTTCAGCTCTTCGAGGAGCTTCGCCTCGCTCTTGACGCCAAAGCCGGCGAGGCCGTGCAGATTGCCCGCCGTCGCCGCCTTCTTCAGATCGGCCACGGAATGAACCTTGAGCTTGTCGTAGAGGGCCCGTGCTCTCTTTGGCCCGATGCCCGGCACATTGGTGAGCTCGACGAGCCCAGCCGGCAGACGGGCCTTCGCCTCGTCCAAGACCGCGAGATGCTTGGTGTCGACGAACTCGGCGATCTTGCCCGCCAGATCGGCGCCGATGCCCGGGAGTTCCGCCAGGTCCTCGCCGCTGGCAATGAGCTCGGCGGCGCTGCGCGGCAGGTCCTCGATGGTGCG